>SLFB01000239.1 GCA_007124475.1 Vibrio sp.
GCTTGCCCGTTATCAAAGTGTACTAGAGTCGTAATCTTGGCGGCTTGGGTGACATGGGCAGCTAACAAGATGATCATTAACCATCCCAACCGCCTGCATAAAAGCATAACAGGTGGTTGGGCCAATAAATTTAAAGCCGTAACGTTTTAGAAATACACTCATTGCTTGAGATGCTTGCGTCCATTGTGGAATTTGATCCGCGCTTTGCCAATGGTTAATCTGTGGTTTACCGGCGACAAAAGACCAAAGCGCTTCACTTAATGACCCATACTCTTTTTGAATCTTGAGCGCGGCACGAGCATTAGTAAATACAGACGCTATTTTCCCACGATGCTTAATGACATCAAAATGACGAAGGATAGATTCAACATCATCGTCTTGATATTGCGCCAGAATACTGAGGTCATAATGCGCAAACGCTTGACGATAAGCGTGACGTTTTTTCAATATCGTCAGCCAACTCAAGCCTGACTGGGCACCTTCTAAAGTAATAAATTCAAACAGTATACGGTCAAGATAAACCGGCCTGCCCCATTCCGTATCATGATATTCTCGTTCAAGAGGATGAGTAAAATCCCAAGCGCAAATCAGTTGGCTGGTCATGGTGTTTACCTATGAAAAATCTGAAATTAGAGAAATATACCTAAACGATGTAAAGTTACAGGTAAGCGGTAAATGAATGCATTCCCACGACTATAGACAAACAATGTGATTGCACTGACCAACACAACTGCAGTTTCAGGTAGGAAAGGTATAATAGTGTCACGACTTACAGTAGAATACACCTTATCTCTTAATCTCGTTGCGCGCACGCACACTTCAATTATGAAAAGTTTACTACGATATAGCTTGGGGTTATCCAGCCTTATTTTTCTGATTGGTTGCCAAGACAATATCGATCATCAGCAAATTCGCCAATCAGGATTTGTTTATTGCGGCCAGGGAGCACCAACCACATTTAATCCACAGTTAGTGGATGGTGGTATCACAT
This sequence comes from Vibrio sp., assembly GCA_007124475.1. GTDB lineage: Bacteria > Pseudomonadota > Gammaproteobacteria > Enterobacterales > Vibrionaceae > Vibrio. The sequence continues at coordinate 992 of SLFB01000239.1, forward strand.
CTGAAGCACTAAGCCCTCAACTTTATAATACACTATTAACTATAGAGCCTGACTCCCAACGTCTCGTGCCAAGTCTTGCTTCCCGTTGGTATGTGACTCATCAAGGCACAGCATATACCTTTGTCCTTCGTGACGATATCACTTTCCATAGTACTCGCTGGTTTACTCCCAGCCGACGACTGAATGCTCACGATGTTGTTTTTAGTTTTCAACGTATTATCGACCCTCAGCACCCTTTTCATGAGATTAATAGCAGCAGTTACCCTTGGTTTAACAGTTTAAATATTCCGCAAAATATTAACAAAATCGAGGCGTTAGATGATTACACCGTCAGATTTACCCTCAACACAGCGGATAATACATTTTTAGCGAACATTTCTACTGCCCATGCTGTGATCTTGTCTGCTGAATATGCCAACCAACTGCAAGTCACAGGTCAACTTGCTAACCTAGACACTCATCCGGTTGGAACCGGTCCATTTTATCTCGATGAATATCAACCGCTAGACTTGATTCGCTTACGCCGCCATGCCACTTATTGGCAAGGTAGTGCGAAAATGCAACAGGTTGTGTTTGATATTTCTCAAAGCGGAACTGGAACCCTAGCCAAATTATTACGCAATGAATGTGATGTCCTAACCACCCCACTGGCTAGTCAACTGCCTGTTATTACTGAGCATCCAGAGCTCATTCTTAGTTCAAAGCCAGCGATGAATATCGCTTTTATTGCGGTTAATACACAACGACCAGCGTTGAGCGATGTTCGCGTTCGTAGCGCGTTAAACTTTGCAATTAATCGCCAGAATATTCTCGATTCTATTTATTACGGCACTGGTACTATTGCTTATAACTTACTACCACCGGACTCTTGGGCTTATCAAGCAAACCAGTCCCAAATTCGTTATGACCGCAACTATGCTCTTGCGCTACTAGCAGAAGCTGGCTGGAGTCATGGCCTAGAACTCACCATGTCTGTACCCAATGATCCAAAGATTTATAATCCTAGTCCACGTAAAACGGCTGAGCTGATCCAAACTCAGTTGGCGGATATTGGCGTAACCTTACATTTATTGTCCGAGGATCGTCTCACCCAGCGTCAATTTTCACAACGGGCGGATGTCGACCTTTTTCTCACCGGTTGGGTGGGCAAAACCGCTGATCCTGACAATTTTTTAAGACCGTTACTTTCTTGTAATGCCAACCAACTCGGCCTAAACGTTGCCATGTGGTGTAATAATGAGTTCGATTTTTTATTGGATCTCGCGCGCGAGGTAGATCGCCCACGTTATCGCCTCAATCTTTATACTCAAGCGCAAAATCTTTTAAATCAACAACTACCTGTAATACCACTGGCTCATGGCAAACAATTTAAAGCCTATCATCAGTCATTATCTGGATTTGAACTGAGTCCATTTCATGTTCAACCTTTCCATAACATAGAGAGAGACAGTGAATAATGTTTAACTACACTTTACGGCGAGTTAACTTATTTATAGTGACATTATTTATTCTCACTTTAGTGGGTTACAGCTTACTCAGGCTCGAACCCGAGCTAGATACAACCAGTCATGGTTACTGGTTTGGCTGGTGGCAATATATTCAGAATTTGTCTCGCTTTGATTTCGGCATCAACAAAAATGGTACGCCGATTATTAGTGAACTATTAATCGTATTCCCCGCAACCTTAGAGTTGTGTCTGGTGGCATTCACCTTAGCGTTAGTGATTGGCGTACCTCTTGGCACCTTAGCTGGAATGAAGCAAGGGAAATGGGTTGATACCGCTATCTCTTTTACTTCAATTTCAGGCTACTCCGCGCCAATATTTTGGGTGGCTCTAATGATGATCATGCTATTTTCATTGAACTATGAATGGCTACCGGTCGGTGGACGCTATGATCTGCTTTATCAAATCGAGCCAATGACCGGATTTGCATTGTTTGATGCGTTTCTTGCCAAAGGGGCCTATCACAATCATGCTCTGCAAAGTGTGATTGAACATATGATCTTACCTTGTTTAGTATTGGCTTTAGCACCAACCACGCAAATTATCGGTTTAATGCGAGCTTCTGTTGCTGATGTTATGAGTCAAAATTACATCCGCGCGGCTCGAATTAAAGGTTTATCTCGTTATCGAATTGTCACCAAGCACGTATTACCCAATGCCATTCCTCCTATTATTCCTAAATTTGGCTTTGAACTTTCCAGCATTTTAACTTTAGCCATTATTACCGAATCCATTTTCAACTGGCCTGGCATTGGTCGCTGGTTATTAGATGCGCTGTCAAACAAAGATTATGTTTCAATTCAGGCTGGAGTGATTGTGTTAGGTACTCTAGTGTTAACGGCTAATATTTTATCTGATCTCGCTGGAAGTGTAGTTAACCCACTAATAAGGAAAGAGTGGTATGCTAACAAATAGTGTTTATCAAGAAGAACATATACCCACCCAATTTGAACGTTTTTGGCGCAGTTATAGAGCCAACAGTCTCGCTATGTTTGGTTTATGGTGTTTATTACTGATTGTCTTTTTGATGTTAGCTTCACCTTGGATTACTCCCTATGATCCTCATCTTCAAGCAGGTGAGTTATTAATGCCCCCATCTTGGGATCCAGATGGAGCGGTCAAATTTTTCTTAGGCACCGATGATTTTGGACGAGATATCTTATCTCGCTTGATGGATGGCTCGCGCTCCACGCTGGGCTCTGCACTTATCATTACTTTTATCGCTCTATTTGTTGGCTGTGTTATTGGTATTTCAGCCGGCATGACCACTGGCTTGTTATCAAGTACCCTAAATCACTTACTCGATACTGTTATGTCTATTCCTTCATTGCTGCTGGCGATTATTTTTGTCGCCTTTCTTGGCCCTGGAGAACTCAATGTGTTACTGGCAATTTGTCTTGCATTAATTCCAAGAGTTATTCGCTCGGTGTATATTGCTGTCCATAATGAGGTTGAAAAAGAGTATATTTTGGCGGCGCGTTTAGACGGTGCTAGTGATATCTATTTATTATGGCACTCTATTTTTCCTAATATTTTGCCGGTTATTGCTGCCGAGCTAACCCTTGGCTTATCAGTGGCCATCTTAGAAATTTCTGCCCTTGGCTTTTTAGGCCTAGGAGCACAATCACCAAGTACCGAATGGGGAGCCATGTTAGGTGATTCTGTGGAGCTGATTTATCTCGCGCCTTGGACGGTTACCCTACCCGGTATTGCCATCATGTTTACAGTCGTGATGATAAATTTAGTTGGTGAAGGTACTCGTCAAGCCTTAAATGCAGGAGTCGAATAATGCCATTGTTAGATATCCGTCATCTCACGATTGAAATTGACACTCCACAAGGGCGAGTAAAAGCGGTTGATCGCATGAGCTTAACCATGAATGAGGGTGAAATTCGTGGCTTAGTCGGTGAATCCGGTTCTGGAAAAAGTTTGGTCGCTAAAGCGATTGTCGGCGTAAGTAAAGATAATTGGCGAATTACCGCTGACCGAATGCGCTTGGGTAATATCGATTTATTACAGCTAACACCACGTGAGCGAAGACGAGTGATCGCGCGGGATATCGCGATGATCTTCCAAGAGCCATCCACTTGCCTTGATCCCTCAGACAGCATAGGCGAACAGTTGATCGAATCTATTCCTATGCGAACTTTTGAAGGGCGTTGGTGGCAGCGTTTCACTTGGCGCAAAAAACAAGCCATTGCTTTGCTACATAAAGTTGGTATCAAAGATCACCGCAAAATTATGGCCAGCTATCCTTATAAGCTGACCGATGGTGAGTGCCAGAAAGTCATGATAGCCATGGCGATTGCCGCCAAACCTAAGTTGTTGATTGCCGATGAACCAACCAATGATTTGGATCCCATTACTCAATCGCAAATTTTGCGTTTATTGAGTCGCATGAATCAAGTTAATAACACTTCGATTCTTTTAGTCGGTCATGACTTAACCACCATTACTCAATGGGCAAACCGCATTACCGTGATGTATTGCGGTCAGTCCGTTGAGTCGGCAGATACAGCAAAAATAATGAGTGCGCCTAAACATCCCTATACGGTTGCCTTGTTAAAAGCCATGCCAGATTTTAGTGATTGGATCCCACATAAACAAAAATTACAGTCATTACCAGGCTCAATTCCACCTTTGCAACATTTACCAATCGGTTGTCGCTTAGGTCCACGCTGCCCTTATGCTCAACGACAATGCGTCGACGTGCCAATAACCCGCTTTATTAAAACCCATAAGTTTGCCTGCCATTTCCCACTCAATATGGAATCTTGATTATGAGTGCTGCGCTGTTAGAAGTTGAACAACTCTCCAAAACCTTTATCAATCGCTCAGGATTATTCCGCAAAACCGCTCATCAAGCGGTCAAGCCGGTGAGTTTTAGCCTAGAGGCTGGACAAACTATCGGCTTTATTGGACAAAATGGTTCAGGTAAATCAACGCTAGCAAGAATGCTAGCGGGTGCCGTAGAACCGACCAGCGGGCGTATTTTAGTCAATGGTGAACCACTTCAACACCATGACTACAGCACTCGCTGTAAATTAATTCGCATGATTTTCCAGGATCCTAATAACTCACTCAATCCGCGCTTACAGATAGGCAAAATACTCGAAGGACCATTGAAACGTAATACTGATATGCCTCCTGAAGCCCGTATGAAACGGGTAAAAGATACATTACTTCGTGTTGGTCTATTACCTGAGCACGCTTACTTTTATCCACAAATGCTGGCTACAGGACAAAAGCAGCGAGTATGTTTAGCCCGAGCGTTAATTTTACAACCTTCCGTTATCATCGCTGATGAAGCATTGAATGGTCTAGATATGGCAATGCGTTCACAGATCATCAACCTTTTTTTAGAGCTACAAGAAGAAATGGGGGTATCGTTTATCTATGTTTCCCAGCATATCGGTATTGTCAAACACATTACCGATAAAATCATGGTAATGCATGAAGGTGAGCTGGTGGAATCAGGTAATACCCTTGATGTATTAGCGGCTCCCGAGCATACCATCACCCAACGCATGATTGACAGCCACTTTCAAAAAACACCAAGCTTTCGGTAAACGATAGACAAACTATTTTCTTGAGGTGAACGAAGGTAGCTAACACCTGCGCAACGTCAAACAGGAAGAGCGTAAATCAGTAACAACCGCCAGACTGCGCTTTAGCGAACTCCATAAAAAAGCCCGTTTACACGGGCATTGGATAATGTTTTCGTTGGCTTAGCGAGACTTTTTAGCTTGCTGAGTCAATTCAAAATCAAACTCATCGGGAAAAAGCACCACCCCTTCTTCATTTTGGTTAGGACACACCACGATAGACAAGTCATCGTCCGCAAGACCGGGAGTCCAGCGGCTTTGCCACTTTTGCATCGAGACCGCTTGTGCTTCACAATCAGCCCATTCGCCATTCGCCCAAGCTTCGGCCAATTCACGATAAGGCCAAACCGGAACACACTCTTCCTCTTCTGTGTTTAACATTACACAGCCATCTTCGTCTTTTAAAATCCAAACTTCGCCATTGGCTACCACATGTTGAATACAATATTTTAGACGTTGCTCTGAATCATACTGATTAATGGTGCTGATTTGTTCTTCGCTCAATGAATTTGACATAACTATACTCCGCTTTTTAGGCCAAGATCATACTGGATTTTAGCAAGAACTCCAGCAAGGGATTGGTTATCTGTTAACAAAAATCATCGTCAATACAACAGCAAACTTTATTATCCCGTGCTAGATCAC
>SLFB01000137.1 GCA_007124475.1 Vibrio sp.
CATCTATTAAATCTAATGCGGGAATAATCATCACTTATCCTTAATGCTGGCTGAGTCCATCGACTAAGCCGCGATCCTTAACCATTCAAACTTACAGTTTTAAAAAATTATCCATCAGTTTTGCACCCACTTTTGACGAGCGCTCAGGGTGAAACTGCACACCGTAATAATTGCCCTGTTGAATAGCGGCGCTAAACGGCTGTCCATAATCACATTGCGCAATGGTGTAATCACCGACTGGAATGGCAAAACTATGTACAAAATAGAAATACTCATCAGGATCAATACCCGCAAATAACGGATTGCCTTGCTCAGCGGTCACCGTATTCCACCCCATATGAGGCAATGGTAAATCTTCAGTTTGCATACGCTGCACATCGCCGTTCACTAAACCAAGACAATCCACCGCCTGCTGCGCTTGTTGGCCATGCTCTTGTGAGCGTCTGCCCATCAATTGCATTCCTAGGCAAATCCCGAGAACCGGTTGCTCAAGACGCTGGATCAAGTCCACCAATTGTCTCTGCTTGAGGTTATGCATCGCTTCGCTCGCGGTGCCTACGCCAGGTAGAAACAGCTTATCCGCGGCAAGGATCACCTCTGGTCGGTGCGATAAAGTGACATCGTAACCAAGTCGTTGAATCGCAAACCGTACTGAAGCGATATTGGCGCATCCCGTATCAATAATGACCACCTTAGGCTTCATCACAATACTCCTTTGCTGCTTGGTAACTCATTACCTTGCACTTGAATCGCTTGGCGAAGCGTACGACCAAAGGCTTTAAACAAACTTTCAATAATGTGATGATCGTTGTCACCATTGGAAGATAAATGCAAAGTGCACGCTAAGGTATCCGTGAGAGAGCGGAAAAAGTGATAGACCATTTCCGTGGACAAATCCCCCACTTGCTCACGGCTAAATTGCGCGTCAAATTTAAGATAAGGACGACCCGATAAATCTAAAGCGCATTGTGCTAAGCATTCATCCATCGGTAAGCTAAAACCAAAACGGCCAATGCCTCGCTTATCACCTAAGGCTTCTCTTAAGGCTTGGCCTAATGCCAAAGCGGTATCTTCGACTGTGTGGTGATCATCAATATGCAGATCGCCCTTAACGGTTAATTTGAGTTGAAACCCACCGTGGGTAGCAATTTGATCCAGCATGTGATCAAAAAAACCTAAGCCAGTTTCAATCTGATTCCCGCCTGTTTCATCGAGATTCACCGCCACTTGGATGTCAGTTTCTTTGGTTTTACGTACTACCTGAGCGGTGCGCGCTTTGACGGTTAACTGCTTGACTATCTGCCGCCAATTGCAATTTTGTGGATGATATTGAATCCCTTGCAGCGCCATATTTTCTGCCAATTGCAGATCGGTCACTCGATCGCCAATCACCGCTGAATGTTTAAAATCTATCTGGCCACTTTGCAAATAAGCCTTCACCAAACCCAATTTAGGTTTCCGACAGGCACAATTATCTTGTTCAAAATGCGGACAAATCAGCACCTCATCAAATTTCACGCCTTGGGATTGAAAAATCTCCATCATCATCGTATGCGGCGCATCAAAGTCTGCTTGTGGATAACTGTCGGTGCCAAGACCATCTTGATTGGTAACCATCACTAAGCGATAACCCGCCTCTTGAAGCGCCAATAGGCTTGGTATCACATCAGGCTCAAACTTAAGTTTATCTAAGCGATCCACTTGAAAATCGACCGGAGGCTCAACAATTAAGGTGCCATCGCGGTCAATAAAGAGAATTTTTTGTTGTATGCTCACAGGAATATCCTTTTCTTATTTTGCATTCAAGATCATTGAAGCTTGATGCCCGTTAATGCCACTTATTGGTAATAATTACGCACAAAGGCGACGACTTTTTCGCACTCTTCTCGATTGCCGACAGAAATTCGCACCGCATTCTCGATGGGCGAATTACGTAGAATCATTCCATGCTCCCAAGCCGCCTTAAACAGCGCATCACCATCTGGAAACTTAACCAATAGATAATTACCCCAGCCTTCAAATACCTCGACACCGGGCACCATTTGCAAACCAACTTGTAAATAAGCGCGGTTAGCATTGAGATCCAACACCTGAAACTTCGTACGCGCTAAACCTGATGGCGATAAGGCTTGCAAAGCAATATCCGCCACTGGTACCGGAACAGGATAAGGAGCAATCACTTTAAGTAACAGATTAATGATCTCTGGACTGGCTAAAGTAAAACCACAGCGTAAGCCCGCCAATGCAAACGCTTTCGACAAGGTGCGTAAAATGGCAAGATTAGGATAGGTTTGCAGTAAATCGACCGTTGACGCTTCGGGACAAAAATCGATATAGGCTTCGTCCATCACCACAATGGCCCTATCTTGGGTCATTTCTAATAGAGCAATGATATCTTCACGCCGAATAAGGTTGCCAGTCGGGTTATTCGGGCTGCACACAAAAACTAATTTGACCTGCTCAAGGTTGGCCTCAATCGCGGGTAAATCGAGTTGCCAATCTGCGCTAAGCGGAACCTGTTTACGCGCCACCCCAAAGGTTTCAGCACTGATAGCGTACATGCCATAAGTCGGCGGACAATAAAGAATCGCATCTTGATTCGGCTCGCAAAATGCGCGGATCAACAATTCGATACTCTCATCGGCACCGCGTGAGGTCAGCACTTGCTGAGCCTCAACACCGGCATAATCGGCATAGGCTTGGATCAACCCTTGCGGTTGACAATCACTGTAGCGATTAAGACCAGCGAAATCGGTTTTATAGTGATTATCGAATGGTGATTCGTTGGCATTCAACCATACATCACCACTGCCGCCAATGCGACGGGCCGATAAATAAGGCGTCAAAGCCTGAACTTGTTTTCGAGCCAATTTTTCCATCAGTTTTTCGCCTCTTGTAATTTCTCTATACGGATCGTGACCGCACGTCGGTGAGCATCTAATCCTTCCGCGTTAGCCATGGCAACGACTGTCGGTGCTAATGCTTTTAAACCATCCGCTGTCAGCTCTTGGACTGTCATACGCTTAGTAAAATCCGCTAAACCTAAACTTGAATAAGTTCTAGTGGAGCCGTAGGTTGGCAGCACATGATTGGTACCTGACGCATAATCTCCGACCGATTCTGGTGACCAATTACCTAAAAATATCGACCCAGCGTTATCCAGCAGTGGTACTAATTCACGGGGATTTTTGGTCTGAACAATCAAATGCTCTGGGCCGTAATAATTAGATATTGCCACCGCTTGGGTCAGCGAATCAGCAATAATGATTAAACTTGATGCCAACGCTTGCTGAGCAATGTCAGAACGAGTCAGACTTTTCAATTGGCGCTGCACAGCATCGGTTACCCGATCGGCAATCACTGGCGATGGCGTCACTAATACCACTTGTGAATCAGGCCCATGCTCGGCCTGACTGAGTAAATCAGCGGCAATAAATTCAGCGTCTGCGGTTTCATCCGCGATGACCAATACCTCCGATGGACCAGCAGGCATATCCATTGCCGCTCCTTGAAAATCATTGCTCACTTGTCGCTTGGCTTCGGTCACATAGGCATTACCAGGACCAAAGATTTTATCCACTTTAGCAACGGTTTCGGTGCCATAAGCCATGGCTGCAATGGCTTGAGCGCCACCCACGTTATACACTTCATCAATATTACATAATTTGGCCACATAAAGAATTTCATCAGCAATCGGTGGCGGTGAACAAAGCACCACTTTTCGACAACCTGCAATTTGTGCCGGAACGCCAAGCATTAATACCGTTGACGGCAACGGTGCACTGCCACCAGGAATGTATAAGCCGACTTTATTAATGGCACGAGTCACTTGCTCACAAACGACACCGGGCATGGTTTCCACTTTTAGTGGTTGTGGCTTTTGCGCTTTATGAAATTGGGCAATGTTACTGTACGCCTGCTGCAAAGCTTGCTTCATCTCGGCGGATAAACGCTCACTTGCGGCGTCAATCTCTGCTTGCGAAACTCGTAAGCTATCGGGTTTCACACGATCAAATTTTTCCGTCAGTGCCAGCAACGCCACATCACCATCACGGCGAACTTGGCTGATCAACTCTTGTACCGTGGCAGTAATATTAACTCCAGCACTTATTGCCGGACGCTCTAAAACCGATTCTTGCTGAGTTTCACTCAGTGATGGCCAAACAACCGTTCTCATTTTCTTACTCCATCATTTTTTCAATTGGCAATACTAAGATAGAACTGGCACCTAAGGCTTTTAGCTGCTCCATGGTTTCCCAAAACAGGTTCTCAGAACTCACCAAATGTACCGCAACTTTACTTTTATCCGCTGACAGTGGCAGCACCGTTGGGTCTTCTGCGCCCGGTAATAGCGCGGTAATTTTGCAGAGCTGCTCAACCGGAGCGTGTAACATGATGTATTTTGATTCTTTGGCTTGTTGCACACCATGCATACGAGTCAGTAATTTATCGATCAGTGCCGCTTTATCGGCTGGGAAATCGCCAGCTCGTTGAATCAACACAGCTTTAGACTGAAAGATCACTTCCACCTCTTTTAAACCGTTTGCTTCTAAGGTGGCTCCGGTGGAAACCAAATCGGCGATCGCATCCGCAAGGCCAGCTCGTGGGGCAACTTCAACCGAACCAGTTAACATACAGGTACTAAAATCGATTCCCTGCTTATCCATATAGGCTTTGAGTAATTGGGGATAGGTGGTAGCAATTCTCATCCCTTGCAGATCTTGTGGGCCGTTATAGGCTTGCTCTTTATCCATAGCAATAGACAAACGACAACCACCAAAATCCATACGACGCAAGCTAAAAAACTGACTCGGCTGATTCAGTGCGCGACGATCTAAGCGAGTCTCTTCAAGAACATTTTCACCAACAAAGCCTAGATCTACGACACCATCCATGATCAATCCGGGAATATCGTCATCCCGAACGAGCAGCAAATCAATTGGCATATTCAGTGAGTGAACCACAAGACGCTCACCCATAATGTTGAATTTAACGCCACACTTTTTCAGTAAACTTTGGCACTCTTGGCTAAGTCTTCCCTTTTTTTGAATCGCAATTCTTAAGCGTTGTATAGACATAACATCATTCCTTTGTATTTGATAAAGTTAAAATCGAATTAATAAAAAAACCCTCGGAAGAACTGTCTCCCGAGGGTTTAAAATCTATTTATCTATTTGATTTTACCACCGGGAAGACTCTGCCTCCCGGGTATGCGCACATCTCCCGAAAGACTGGCTAGGGATGATGATGGTGATGAATATTCATTACAAAATTGCGCATACAGATTATCTTTCTATGTTTAAACTCACTGATTCCACACTAACTAAGCTAGAACATTTTTGCAACTGCAAATTGCAATTTTCTGCTCATTTGATGATGAAATTTTCTTTTCATCGGATCATGTATTCATCTATTCATGAATAGTGTGAACTGCTCATAATTTGAACTGCTCATAAAGAGTTAGAACACGGCATTTTCCTTTGCGATAAACCCATTAGCAGAAAGCAAACGAAAACAAATACCACACTAGAGGCAAGTAAAGACGCCAGTATTGATGCTGTCATGCCTAATACCACAAAACCAACTGCAGAAATAAATGCCACCGAGAGTGAATAAGGTAATTGCGTTGCAACATGATCAATATGATTACAGCGAGCGCCAGTTGAAGAGAGAATCGTGGTATCTGAAATCGGTGAGCAATGATCACCAAATACGGCTCCCGCTAAGACTGCGCTAAGCATAGGTAACATCAAAGCGATATCGGTTGCTGCCGCCATATCACCTGCAATGGGTAACATAATGCCAAAGGTTCCCCAAGAGGTACCAGTTGAAAAGGCCATCACACCGGATAGTAAAAATAACATCACAGGTAACCAGTGAGGATTAATATTGCCTTGCACCAATGAAGACAAATAAGCCCCGGTTTTCATATCACCAATCACAGAGCCAATCGTCCAAGCGAAAATAAGGATTAAAATAGCACCGAACATGGAACGAGCACCAATCCACATCGTGATAAAGATGTCACGAGGCAACATTTTTTGTTTACATACCGTCACTAGCGCGGCGATAAAACCCGTTAAACCACCATAAATTAGCGAAGTGCCCACATCAGTATTTTCAAATGCACCAAGAATAGTAAAGGCTACGCCCTCTCCTGCTAAAGCTTGACCACCAGTAAACAACATGGCTCCAATGGTAGCAATGATCAGTAGGACAATCGGTAACACCAGATCCAAGACTTTGCCATTTTCACTTTCCGGAATATCGAGCTCTTCATTTAATTGATGGGCAGCAGAACTATCGGTATCTTGATCATTATTAAAGCCTCGACCTTGCGACGCACTAATTTCATGCCGACGCATTGGACCGATATCCATTTGGAACCATACGACAGCAAACACCATCAATAGAGCAAAAATGGCATAAAAGTTCATGGGTACCAAACGTAAATAAGCGCCCAATGGTGAATAATCGGTAATACCATGAGAAACCAAAATACCGCCAATAATCGTCATGATGTATGCGCCCCAACTAGAAGCAGGCATAAGTACACACATAGGAGCAGCGGTAGAATCGAGTACATACGCTAATTTAGCTCGAGATACGTAAAAGCGATCCGTCACCGGACGCGAAATGGAGCCAACCGCTAAACTATTAAAATAGTCATCGACAAAAATAAACACACCGAGAA
>SLFB01000286.1 GCA_007124475.1 Vibrio sp.
CTTCCCCCTACAGCTTCAAGTTGTAAGGGGATAAATCTGATTTTTTACTGGCTCAGCTCAATAAACTTTATCATGGATTACGTTATTTTATCGTTTCATTCACTGCACATAGGTCGTTCCAATGCATATTGAACCGATTATTCAAGGCATGGTAGCTCGCTCTGCTCATCCCTATGGGTGCCAGCAAGCCATTGCCCAACAAATTGCTTACGCACAATCCGCTAAACCGATCAATCAAGGCCCTAAAAAAGTATTGATTCTTGGCGCTTCATCTGGCTTTGGCCTTGCCGCGCGCATTGCCCTCACTTTCGGTGGAGCCGAAGCGGATACTATCGGAGTGTCATTGGAACGTGGACCATCTGCTAAAGGTGTTGGCAGCGCTGGCTTTTACAATAATCTATTCTTCAAGCAATATGCTGAGCAGGCAGGCCGAATCGCTATCAACATTGAAGGCGATGCTTTTGCAACCAGTACTAAAGATCAAGTTATTGAAGCGATTGAGACCTATTTTGAAGGGGAAGTCGATTTAGTGATTTATAGCATTGCCACCGGCATGCGCCGCAAAGCAAATTCAGAAGCGTTTTGGCACTCGGTGATCAAACCCATTGGTGACAGCGTCACAGGCGCAACCATACTGTTAGAAAATGATCAATGGGTGGATACAAGCTTAGAACCCGCTTCCGAGCCCGAGATAGATGCCACATTAAAAGTGATGGGCGGCGAAGATTGGCAGCTTTGGATAGACAGCCTAATCAACAATGATTCTTTGGCTCAAGGCTGTCAGACCATAGCCTTTTCCTATGTTGGGCCTGAACTCACTCATCCTATTTATCTGGATGGTACTTTAGGACGAGCCAAAATTGACTTACACCAAACTAGCCATGCGTTAAACTTAAAGCTGGCTAACTATAATGGCAACGCTTATGCCACGGTATGTAAAGCATTAGTCACTAAAGCCAGTGTTTTTATTCCAGCGTTTACACCTTACATGCTGGCGCTCTATCGCGTGATGAAACAAAAAGGCACTCATGAGGGATGCATCGAACAAATGCAGCGCCTATTTAGCGATAAATTATACAGTGGCCACCCTGTGCCTTTGGACGGTGAACGGCTAGTGCGTATCGATGAATGGGAACTGGATCCCGATACTCAAGCTCAAGTTCTTGAGCTCGTCACTCAAATGAATGCGGATAATTTTACTCAACTCGGTGATTACCAGGGCTTTAAACAAGAGTTTCTACGGCTAAACGGCTTTGACTTTGCAGAAATTGATTACCAAAAAGAGGTCGACCTATCGCCTTTTATCGATCATGCTAAATAAACATCACAGCAATATATGTAAATGAGTTGGCGATGACGGTAGGCGGCCAGTCAATGACAAGGTTGCCTCGTACCACTTAACATCGTATTAAGCTGGCCAAAGAACCGAGCATGGCTCTCGTCATCCCCAGGCTTAGGGAGACTTAAACTCAGCAGGCTATCGACAGAAAAATAAAGGTCAAGAGAAGTGGTGATGATCCCTTTACTCTCGGTATAGCCGTCCCTATAATCGCTGACTTTCTCATTCTCAATAAGTGATACTCGAGATGGATCTATTAATTGCAACTCTGAAAAAACTCGAAAAACAGAACTACCGTGCCTACCAAAAAATCAAAGGCCAGTATGATTTTGGTGATTTTACCCTGTCTATCGATCATGTTCAGTCTGATCCTTATGCATCAGCCTCTCGTGTACGTGCACAGCGTGCTTGGTCACTCACTGGTTTGGATTGGTTGAAGAATAGCTCCAGCGTCTATCAACAAGCCGCCCGTGATTTTATTGCACGCCGTTTTGCCGAACTGGCAAAGCAAGAGAATAGCTTATCAATTTCCCTAAGTGGACAAACGGTGCTCGATAGCACCGCTGTGCTTTTTACCGAGCATGGTATTGAACTCCGTTTTCGCATCAATTTACCCGCTGAAGGCCGAGATATTCTCGCTAAAAAAGCGATCAACATTTTGACCTTTCATCTGCCCAAGTTTATTCGCCGCGCGACCTTAGAGCGCGAGCTAGACAAAGAGGCATTAATCACTCATTGCCAAGTAGTTGAAGATCAACAAGCGTTACGGGAACAATTAGCAGCGCATCATTTAGTTGCATTTGTCGGTAATGGTAGCGTATTACCTCGTCTTGCGGGCAACTGTGATCTACCGATGAAAAACGCTGTCCCTTTTCAAGCACCAGAGTCACTGCAAGTCACACTTACCACACCAAATCAAGGCCCGATCACCGGTATGGGGATCCCAAAAGGTATCACTCTTATTGTTGGTGGTGGCTTTCATGGTAAGTCAACTTTACTCACCGCTCTAGAGCGCTCCATTTACAACCATATCCCTGGTGATGGTCGTGAGCATATCGTTACCGACCCGCAAGCAATGAAAATTCGTGCTGAAGAAGGCCGATGTGTTCACAATTTAAATTTATCAAACTACATCAATCACTTACCTATGGGTAAGAATACTCAAGATTTTAGTACCCAAGATGCTTCAGGTTCAACCTCACAAGCGGCTTGGTTACAAGAGTCGATTGAAGCTGGAGCAACAACGCTACTGATTGATGAAGATACTTCCGCCACCAATTTTATGATCCGCGATGAACGAATGCAGGCCCTAGTCGCCAAAGGCGATGAGCCCATCACGCCACTGGTGGATAGAATCGGTCAATTAAGAGATGAGTTAGCCATATCGACACTGATCGTCATGGGTGGCTCTGGAGATTATCTAGATATTGCCGATACTGTGATCCAAATGCATGACTACCAAGCTCTTGATGTGACCGAAAAAGCACAACAAGTGATTAAACAGCACCCAACCTTGCGCCGTAATGAATGTGAAACGCCATTAACCGTTTTCACTCCACGCTCACTCAACCGCAGCGCTCTACAAAAGATATTGGCTGAAGGTAAATTTAGGGTTTCTGCAAAAGGCACTGGTGCTCTGCGCTTTGGTAAAGAATTTGCCGATATATCAGCACTGGAACAACTAGAATCAGCAGCCGAAATCAATGCTATTGGTTGGCTTTGCTTTCAACTGGCGCAACAGCCTGGCTGGGCGACAAATCCAGCCCAAGAGCTAGAAGCACTATTACAAGGGGAGTGGCATGACAAAATGCCAAGCCAAGGTGATTTAGCCAAACCAAGAGTTCTAGATGCAATGGCAGCCTTGAATAGACTCCGCAAAGCACAATTTAAAGCGTCATAATTGCAGCTGTAGTCCGGTGGTCAATCATTCACCAGTATAAACCGCCTATAGCCAAACCACTTCAAGTTATAGGCAGACGGTCAGTGCATTCATCCCCATGAGCATAGGTAAACTGTATGATAGGTAAACTATGCGATTGGGGTAAGCTAGTGCCTTCTCCTCTTTCAGTAAGAACAGAACAAAGTGAGAAGAAAACAAAGCGATGATTAATGATCTTGCCTTAACACATTCCACGCCGCACACAAAATACGAAACTTCTCGGCATTGCCGTTATCTCGATCTGGATGCCAACGCAATGCTAATCGTCGCCAGGTTTTGCGGATTTCTACAGAAGAAGCATCACTGGGGAGTTCAAATAAACGCAACGCTTGGCACCTATCGAGCGTTTTAATCTCATCTCCGCCAACAAAACGTTGATAACGAGTCCAAAACTCATTCAGCAATCGCTTCACTTCTCCTTCACTCACTTCATAGTGTTCCCAACGTGAGTAATAATCACGCAAGGGATCATCTGGATCAATCACATACTGGGAATGACTAAAAACCGGCAGCAAAGCAATATCCATCGCTTCAACTTGCAACCAGCTTTTAGGATACAGTATTTCTTGCAACTGATATAAAGCATTCATTATCAGAAAGTTACGCTTAAATAAATCTTTATCCGCTGCCGGATCTAATATCGGAATTAACCCTTGATCGCTTAAATGAGCCGCTAAAGTATGCACTTTCCAGCCAGAGGGTTGCTGCTTTAAGACTTCGAGGATAGGCCACAATAATGGGTTTTCCATGTAGGTTTGAAAACTTGTGGTCAAGGCGTGTGAATTCGACATATTTTACTCGCATTAGGTTGCCTTGTTTTATTCAAAGCTAAAGTAGAGCATTTGTCGAGTTCCTAATCTCTTCTTGGTATGAGTTTTTGAGCTGCGCGGCGCTTCTGATGTAAATATCCAATGTAACCTATATACCCAGCCTCTATGCGTAAAGGTAAACGCTATGGTTGAGATAAACGAACCTCATCAATGACTGCCTGTAGTTGTTCTAAATGCTGAATGACCCTAGCTTGTGGGTGAGCTTGTTGCTGGACACGAATGGGTGAGCACAGCTGATAGCTTATTACCCCAGCTTGAATTCCAGCTTCAACGCCTTGTTTGGTATCATCAACATAAAAACAGTTCTGCAAAGCAAATCCCATTCTCATGGCACAATAGCGAACAAGATCTGGTTCAGGTTTCCAACTATTGGCTTCGAAAGCAGAAAAAACCCGCCCAGTAAAATATGGCGCGAGTCCCGCTAAGGTTAAATCTGACCACATTTTTTCATACGGCGCATTAGAAGTGACGCAATACTCGATACCCTGCTGACTCAAATAATCCAGTAAACGCACAGCGCCCGCCATGGGTTTTAATTGCGTCAGAAATAAGTGATCTAATTCTTGACGGTACAGCTTTTCTAATTGATCAATATCCGCTGATATACCAGTAATACGACATGTATTAAGCAGTATATCTGCAGTTTTCCCACCACTAAAATAAGGCAATAAATCGTCAACCGATAAGCAAGCCCCCATTTGATTAAAAATACGAACTAATGCAATGCAAGTTAAACGTTCGCTATCAATGAGCGTTCCTTGGCAATCAAAAATTACGCATTGAATATCATCTGTTCCCATTACTGATCACTTTTCGGCTTGCTATGGTTAACCACAGTGTATACCGAGCCAATAAGGACTAAATGACGTACTTAACAAAATAGGGCTAACTTGTGCCAATTATTATATTTTTTCTAGCCCAATCACTGTTTACAGCCATTGTTGGCTAAACCACTGAGAGATAAGTCACATGGCTGGCTAATCTGTGGATGGTGACATCTCACCGCCCTATCAGTAGACAAGCGTTTAGGGTGAATTTGCTAGTTCACGCTCAATGTAGATTTGCGTTGGTAGCGAGTGTTGCTGCCCCCAAAAACACGTTAAGGTAGCGATAAAATCATTCGTCGTGTGAAACACTGCATTATCTTTGAGCACAATATCAGAAACTAATAATGAAGTGTCATTACAGGTTAAAATAGCAGCAGCAACTGGCTCACCATCAGCAAACCCAAGTAATAAATGACACGGTTCCGAATAAATGATTTGTGTAAAAAATTCCACTAACAGTGATTGCTGAGTATGGTCAAGGCAGCGAGTGGCTTGTAACAAGGCAAACATTATGGTTAACCGATGAAAATCAACCAAATAAACCGACTCTAATTGGAGCTGGGACGGGGTAAGAGCTAGCGTCAGAGGTTCGGTGACCAAATCAACATTGATCGCTTGATAGATAGCCAGACCTTGTAGACTTTCTGGAGTCGGAAACTCAACCTCCACTTGACTGTATAACCATTGATTTTTTGCATCAACTAACGCTTGTATATCATCAGGTATAGCGACATCGCTCATGAAAAACTTCTCTTAGTAATGAATTTACCTATCATAACATAGTTATACCCAAACAACTTGGCGTTGCAGGTAGGCGGCAAGTGAGTTCATCCCCATGAGCATAGGCAGACGATGTGGTTGGGGTGAACGAACGTGGCTAACCACCCTGCCGCTGCAAATTAAAACGATATAGTCGCCCCCTTTTGCGCCACTTACGCTATTATCTGCAACTACTTTTCCAAGGAATCTCGATATGTTACATAAATTAGCTCTGTTAACCTTAAGTGCTTTATTAATCACTGGCTGTGATCGCTCGGCTGTCGGTGATGTCAGCTTAGGTTTATTTACTATGAAAGATATTAAGCTTCATCATTTAACAGATCCTATCGTCACTGGTGTCACCTGCCATATTGCCAGTATTGAAGCAGATTTAAGCCTAGCAGATCCTTCTGATTCATCGATTTCGTGCCGTCAAACCGGTGAAATAACACCAGAAATGATCGCAAAAATTGATAAGAGTAAATCGGGGGAGATCGTGTTTAAAAAATCGAAAAGTATCTTCTTTAAAAGCATGAAAATTCGACGTATTTACGATTCGCAAACGCAAACCTTAATGTATGTTTCTTATTCCACCAAAGAAACCTCTGGCAGTTTTAAGCACAGCCTGTCTACGGTACCACTTTGGGGAACCGCAGCCTATGTGGAACCGACTTTGGTTATCAATTAACGTTTATCCAAACTACTTGGCGTTGCCGATAAGCAGCCATTGAGTGACAAATTTATCTATAGTAAATTTAAACACCCGCTGACTGCCGTTTAAAATATACTAGGGATCGCTCTCATTTCGCCCTTGAGCAAAGGCAGACCATTAAAAAACAGACCAGATCAGGAATGCGTTTGCCTATGCCGTGAACATTATCAATTTCCATCTCTTCAGTGAAATGCAACTGGTTATTGGCAGGAGTTTTTCAATCCATGATTTGAATAGATAGGTTGGCTTTTTTGCCATCGA
>SLFB01000172.1 GCA_007124475.1 Vibrio sp.
CGTTGATAAGGTATCTTGCAGAGAAAAGATCCACTACATCTAGTGATGATCCTTATTTTACTGTGAGTAAAGAAAACATATCCCCAAATCAAAACTGACATTGACCCCTTGATTTATCGTGATTCAAGATCGCTGGTCACATTTTTCACCACAGACTTATCCACAGAGAAACATAAGATCCTTGCGGGTTTACGATCCCCATAAAAAAACCGAGATCAACAGATCTCGGCTTTTAAAAGGGAATCTCTAGCCCAGTAATAAATTAAAAGTCACCTACCGCTTCTTTCAACTTCTTCATGGCATTTTTTTCTAGCTGACGAATGCGCTCAGCTGAGACTTGATATTTATCGGCTAAGTCTTGTAATGTGGCCTTTTCATCATCTAACCAGCGTGAACGCACGATATGCTGACTACGCTCATCAAGACTCGCTAAAGCAAGACTCAATCTATGGTTAGTATGACTTTCCCAATTCTGCGCCTCGATATTTTCCGCTAAGTCTGATTGCTTATCTTCTAAATAAAGTACCGGCGCTGTATAAGCATTGGGGTTATCATCATCTTCAGCCGAGAACTCAAATGTGGAATCTAGCGCCGCTAAGCGAGATTCCATCTCGCGGACTTCAGATGGCTCAACACCTAGCTCACGAGCCACAGTTTCAACCTCACCGTTATTAAACCAGCCGAGGCGCTTTTTAGATTTACGTAAATTGAAAAACAACTTACGTTGTGCTTTTGTTGTAGCAATTTTCACAATACGCCAGTTGCGTAGTACATACTCATGAATCTCGGCTTTGATCCAATGCACAGCAAAAGAGACCAGTCTCACTCCGACCTCAGGATTAAAACGCTTCACCGCTTTCATTAAGCCGATGTTGCCTTCCTGAACCAGATCAGCAATGGGCAAGCCGTAGCCGGAATAACCACGAGCAACATGAACAACAAAACGAAGATGCGATAAGATCAAAGTCTTCGCAGCGTCGATATCACCTGAGTAGTGTAACCGCTCAGCCAGTTCACGTTCTTCTTCTGCCGTTAGCATTGGATAGCTACTAACAGAACGGATATAGCTATCTAAGCTATCTTGTGAAATCAGAGCCATTGGATACGCTTGGTTAGTCATTCAAATCCTCATCTACTGTTGAGTTTGATTGTGAGTTAATTTTAACCTTGCAATCTTGAACCTAAATTTAATCAGTTTCAACCCTTAGTGGTCGATAATTTTATCTCTTAACGCTCTACGACAACAGAGCATCAGTAAGACCGTGCATTTTTATAACGGTTCAATCTCTTTCAAATGCCGCCGAGCTGAAACATGTGCCGCCACACATCCGAGCAAAGTACCTAAGACCAATAACAACAAAGATTCGTCCCAATTAAGTCCAATTAATCGAAATTGGCTATCATATAATCGCGCCAACTGAGCTACGGCACTGTTTAAAACTACGGTCATTAGTGCCGTTAATAGCCAAGCCGATAAACTACCGAGCAAACCAAACCACATACCAGAATATTGGTAAGGTCGTAAAATATAGCTGTCCGTGGCACCAATCAACTTCATCGTTTGGATTTCATCTTTATTCGCTTGCACATTAAAACGCAACGTATTGCCAATGATTAAAAAGATCGAGGCCAACATCAGGAGCGATAAACTGATCACAACCATCAACACCACATGACGAATCGCATCCAATCTTGCCAGCCAGTCTTCATCAAGCCGCACATCAGTGACATGATCTTGTTCAGTCACGTCTTGCGCAATGCGTTTAATTTGCAGCGGGTCATCCGTATTCGGGGTGATCACCAAAACGGCAGGCAAGGCATGCTCATCCAAAAAACTGATGGTTTGCTCAAAACCAGCATATTGACTGAGTTCCGCTAAGCCTTGCTGAGAAGAGATATAGTCAACCTGATTAACATCTGCCCTTAATTCAAGTTGATCTTTTAAAATCATGATCCGAGGTTCGGGTGTCCCCTGCTGAATATAAACACTGATTTGCGCAGGACTTGTGATAGTACCAGCCACTGACGCCATATTTTTGGTTAGTAAATACAAACTCGCTGGCAAAGCAAAAGCCATAGAAATGACCGCCAAGGTGAGCAGATTATCGAATGGCCGCAGCCATAATGCTGAAAAAGCCAACCTTGCTTGCTGCAGATGAACTCGCATAAAGCTATCGCGGGGAGCTTTTAAATGCGCTTGAGTACGGCGTTTTGCAGCCACTTTACCCTTGGCCATATTCTGCTACCTCACTTAAAAAGCCTTGGTTTAATTCTAAATGTCGATATTGAGGACGAGACTGCACCAAATTAATATCATGGGTAGCGAGTAAAATAGTCACCCCAGCACGATTAAACTCTTCAAATAACCGCAAAATCCGATTCGACAAATCAGAATCCAAGTTTCCGGTTGGTTCATCGGCGAGTAACAAGGTCGGACGATTAACCACTGCCCGTGCAATGCCAACTCGCTGCTGCTCTCCACCAGACAACTGGCTAGGTAAACAGCGCGCTTTATCCAGTAATCCCGTTTTATCTAATGCGGCAGACACTCGGCGTTTAATATCTTGTTCCGCTATGGACTCAATCCGCATCGGCAAAGCAACATTATCAAAAACCGTTCTATCCATGAGCAACCGGTGATCTTGAAAGACAATGCCAATATTGCGCCGTAAAAAAGGAATATCACGATTGGGAATACGAGTAATATCGTGTCCGTTAAAACTGATCTTACCGTCACTTGGGCGCTCGATGGCACAAATCAACTTAAGTAAAGTACTCTTTCCTGCTCCAGAATGACCACCAAGGAAAGCCATTTCACCGCGATGCAGATGAAAGTCGACTTTCTGTAACGCTTGACGGCCACCCCGATAAGCTTTGCTTACTTGTTGAAAATGAATCACCCGTTCTTCCTCATCACTCAGTACTCATTGTTAACCACAACCGCTTGCCGCATGATATTGCGACTTGCGGCGGTAGTGACCGCTTCCATAGCTTAGTCTTCTCGACTGAATAACGCATCGATAAACTCTTGGGTGGCAAAGGGGCGTAAATCATCGATCCCTTCACCGACCCCAATATAGCGAATCGGGATCTGAAATTGATCGGCAATAGCAAAAATAACCCCACCTTTCGCAGTACCATCGAGCTTAGTTAAGGTGATCCCCGTTAGCGGCGCGGCCTGGCTAAATAATTTGGCCTGGCTGATGGCATTTTGTCCCGTGCCCGCATCCAAAGTCAGCATAATTTCATGCGGTGCTTGTGGATCGATTTTTTTCATCACGCGGACGATTTTTTTCAGTTCTTCCATCAAGTTCGCTTTATTCTGTAATCGACCAGCGGTATCAGCAATGACAACATCAACGCCACGCGCTTTCGCCGCTTCAATCGCATCATAGATAACCGATGCGCTGTCTGCTCCGGTATGCTGAGCGATAACAGGCACTTGGTTACGTTCTCCCCATACTTGTAGCTGTTCCACTGCCGCAGCACGGAACGTATCGCCAGCGGCCAGCATGACTTTTTTACCTTGGGCTTGAAACTGTTTCGCTAACTTACCAATCGTCGTGGTCTTACCAACGCCATTAACGCCAACCATCAAAATAACGTACGGTTGCGCTTGCTGATCAACCTGTAGTGGCTGCTCCACCTTAGCGAGCATCTCTGCCATTTCTTGCTTAAGCAGGTGATACAGAGCTTCGCCATCACGTAACTGCTGACGCGAGGCTTTTTCGGTTAAATTATTGATGATCTTAACCGTGGTATCCATGCCCACATCCGCTAGTAATAGCTGCTCTTCCAACTCTTCAAACAGCTCATCGTCAATTTTTTTACCTTGAAACAAGCCAAAAAAACCAGCGCCAATGTTGGCCTTCGTTCGGCTCAAACTACGCTTAAGACGCACAAAAAAGCTTTCACTTGGCTTCTCTTGCTCTTGCACTCTGATTGGTTGCGTTTCCGACTCACTCTGAACGGGTGCCGGCTCTATCTCGGAGTGGCTCTCCGTCTCTTTTCTTTCAACCCCCTCTTGCTCTACTTCAGGTAAGGTTGTTGTGTCTTCAGTTACTGTGGTCGTATTTGGCTGTTCATCTCCAAATCCTAGCCATGACAATAAACCACGTTTCTTTTTTTCCGTCATTGGGAGCTATCCTGAATTTACTAAAACGATGCCTCTTTTCTGCATCAACTATCGGCTACAAAAAAGAAAAAATCACAAAGCAGTGAAAACTTTCTCATTCACTTGATAAACTTTGTCATAATATTGAATTCTGCCGGCTACTTGCTCTTCATATACCCCAACCGGTTAAGTTACAGGTAGGCGGCAAGTCAATGAATCCCCGTGACATAGAAAGACTATGTGATGAGGGTAAACCAACGTAGCCAACACCGTTGCCGCTTCAAATCGAAAGGGTATATCCATTTGAAGTAAATAGCACGGCCTATACTAACACTTAATTCACGGTCAAAAAATCTATGCACAAACGTCGCCAGCAAACCCTATCACAAAAACGTCCCCCGAGTGGCCATGTTCGCATCATCAGTGGTTTATGGCGTGGCCGTAAGCTACCCGTACATGACGCTCAAGGATTAAGACCAACCACAGATCGAGTGAAAGAAACCTTATTTAATTGGTTAGCTCAAGATATCGCGCGAGCTAAATGTTTAGATATATTCGCAGGCTCAGGTGGTTTGGGGTTTGAATGTGCATCACGTCAAGCCGCTCACGTCACTATGCTAGAGCTCAACCAAGCTGCTTATCATCAACTCACAAACAATATAGTCAGTTTACAAGCGACCAACATCACGGCTATCCATACCAATGCATTAGATTATTTACAACAAGCGGCCACCCCATATGACATCGTTTTTATTGATCCGCCTTTTCAGCAAGGGTTGCTTGCACCGGTGGTTACTTTACTCGAACAACAAGGTTGGCTAGCAGCGCAAGCGATGATCTATCTGGAATGTGAAAAAGAATTGGAGCTGACAAATATCCCTGCCAACTGGCATTTGTACCGAGAAAAAACCGCGGGACAAGTCTGTTATCGCTTATACCAACGCCAAAGTATCGAGCAATCCTAACGCTTAGCCTGCATTCATGCCGCTCCACCCATCCGCGGAGCGGCTGACGTTTAAGCCATGCCAATATAGCTTTTCACTCCATTAAGGAACATTTGAGTCGATATCATTACCAGTAAGAGTCCCATCAAACGTTCTACCGCTTTTAAACCTCTTTCACCCAAAACTCGGTGGAAGAAGTTATAAAACATTAAAATCAGAAACGTACCAGACCAAGCAAGAATCACTGCCGCTGACAGCTCCAACATATGCTGAGGATGTTGAGTCGATAAGAGTAGCAAAGCGGCAATGACCGAGGGACCAGCAATCATAGGGATCGCCATTGGCACTAAGAAAGGTTCCTCCCCAGCAGCTAAACCAGTGATGCTGCCTGCACTAGGGAAAATCATCTTAATCGCAATAATAAACAAAATAATACCGCCAGAGATACTGAGTGTTTCAGGTTGAACATGCAAGAAACCTAAAATCGATCGCCCAGCAAATAAAAACAGCATTAAAATCACCAACGCAAACAACAGTTCACGGATTAATACTTTACGTCGGCGTTTAGGATCTAAGTGCTTCAGGATAGATAACACGATCGGCAGGTTACCTAGCGGATCCATGATTAAAAATAGCATGGTAGCCGCAGATAGAATTTCCATAAGACCTCAATACTTAAATTAAGCGATAAGCAGCGATTAGCGAAAGGTAATCGCTCATACTACTTAGAAATGTAGGACAACCGAAGCCACAATCAGGCACTGAGCAGTGAGATAGCTACCACTTATCCAATATTGTCCCCAAGGGATTGGGTGTCGATAGTCATGAATAGCCAGCAGCAAAGCCGATAAAATAAACACTAAGCAGCCACTGAATCCAAGTGCAGAAGCCAGCGACGGAGCTTGGAGTAAAATTTCACCCGCCGCCCAAGCCAGCTGCACCAGCACCAATCCCATAATAGTGACAGGAAAAAGCAGTGTATCTATTTGTGGCAACAGAAGAAAAAACACCACTATGCTAGTAGCAATTAATAGCGCCGGCAACCACCAAACCATATTGGCGGACAATTGTAACCAAAAGGCACGGCTATAGCAGAGCTGAGCAATAATAAAAGCCACAAAACATACTTTCGGCTTGATATGCAAAGTATGTAGCCCATCGGCAAACGTTGCGATCAACAAACCTAAACCAATCCACACAGCCGGCATTGCCAGAGACAATATCGGTTCAATCATCATGGCCAGCAATAAGGTCAAACTGACGAGTTTAAATACAATAGCTTGTCCTTTATGTTGATGTTCAAGCGCAGAAATACTGATGAATCCCGCTAGCGCGACAGAAATCCAACTCCACATACCAACACCTCTTATCAAATCTGCCGCCAGTGTAGGCATGTAATGATTGATGTCCAGAAACCATCCGTAAAAATTGGATCTTGATTGCGAATCGCTACGCTTTCAAACCATCGTCTATCAACGACACAGGCATGGTTTGCTTAGCTATACCCAACTAGGCCAAAAACAAACAAACTATAAAAAACACCGATTTAAATACAATTAAACCTATTAAAACCTAAAAAA
>SLFB01000229.1 GCA_007124475.1 Vibrio sp.
CACCCCAATCACATAGTCTGTCTATGGTCATGGGGAGTATGAGAGCCATCCGTGGCTCTCACTACAGGCCAGCCTACGGCTGTTCAAATTTGTTCCAGACAAATTTGTCACTCACTTGCCGCCTACCTGCAACTCCAAGTGGTTTGGGTATAGAGATTTTACTCAATCATCTGAAGCTTCTGTTCAAGCTCAGCAATTTTCCAGGTCAAATTATTTAATCGATATTTTAAAATCACAAATTCTTCACTTGCCTGAGTTATCTGACCTTTTTTTATCAGATCCTCTACATAAGCCACTCGACCATAGATGGGTGATAAGCTGACTGCAAAATCTTCTAACGATTTGGTTTTTCTTTGCAATTCAGACAATCTCCCTTGCTGAGCAAGTAATGAGATATTGGCCATTTTAGTTCGTGTTTCACTAAACTGTTCAATAAATCGCTCAGTTTGTCGCAGAGCCTCTTGTTTTGTTGCTGAAAATTGTTGTTCAATTTCTATCACAGTATCTGCATTTGGATAAACTCGTAATAAAGTATCTAATAAAGCTCTCGCTTCAACACGAGCCGACCCAAAAGGTAAATCCATATTTTCTTCGATAACCTGTCGGTATAAAGGTACGATATCAATAGATAGTTGGTTAATTTTTGCGGGTGAGTTTTCCTGTTCGAATAGCATCACTTTTTCACTACTATTTAATATTGGCATTAACCTAGATTGCGCATAAGACTGAGCTTGAAGATCCGGTAAATAGGCGACTAAACCATACAGCAGTGCAGAGATTAAAACCCCTATAGAAAAATAGATGGTATACATAACGTACGAACGTTTTCTATACTTCTCCTGAACAACCAAATCAGTTTGTTCGTGACGTTTAAGTAAGGACTGATATTGCGTTTCTAAACGATCAATATGCTCAAAAATAGCAAATCCTACGCCATCAAAATCAACTAAATTATCTGGCTGTTGAGATTCTAAAATAGCATAAATACGCTCAAGAAATCGCTCACAACGATAGAGATCTCGTAAAGATTCATAGTTTGGATATAAATCCTTTAACTCTCTAACAACACGAGCATTGACCCAATCTAACACTTCTTTACGCATTTTAGCTGATTTTATATCTGGTTCTGATAAGTTACTTAAACAACTATTAAGTAACTCTAATCCATTTGCATAACCGACTAATCCTTGTATTTTTAAACAAGCAACGGTGTAATAACTACATAATAAAAGATCAATACCTGGACCTTTCGCTAAGGTTTCACAGGCATCTTTTACCAATGACCAATCAGTTCCACCAGAGAGAGGGTTGTTACGACGGTTGATCTCATCTCTGATCTTTTGATAAAGATCGATATTCCGGATACCAGAAGCATCATCTATTAAATGAAAACGAACTTGATCAGTAAATACAAAAATGGACATAGCTACAGCGTCCTGAGTTATTTGAGGAGTAATTCATCATCACTCCTCATAAAGGTTTAATATAGTGTTTTAGAGAGTTTAAATGATTTAAACAATCGTTCTGTAAATGGATTCACATCGGCTTCAGAATTCAGTCGGTAGATCATTTCTCCACCATCCACGATGAATTTGAAATCAACCGAAGTAGGGCTAGCTCCGACAACATCCCCTTGATCAAGTAAACGAAAGAACGCCCATGGTCCTTGAATATTAATACTCCGAGGAGACATGTTATTTTGAGTTGGTATCAGTGTAACTCTAGATACGGCTGATTCACGTAATGTATTTGGCCAAATTAGTTCTACACTCTCTCTAGGACCATGACCATAAGCCAAATATTGACCATCAACATTGAGTACACTGCGACGTTTATTATTACTGAGGCGTAATGGCTCAATTGAGAAGCTAACATCAACAATTCCTTTACGATTAAAGAATGCCTGCTGTATCTTTTTCGCTTGTTTGAGCTGTTCAAGGACATCTTTACGAATGATAGACTGGGCACTGTCATCATCGTGAACAGCGATATTTTCCTCAACAAACATTCTTAACTGATTATTGTAGAAGCTATCCAATGTACCGTTAGGCGCGAAGAAAGCCTCAAAATCAGATAATGAGCTATCTTTACTCGAATCGGAATTAAACGGATATCGCCCAGCCAATTTTTCTTCAAAGACTTTGTAAACATCATCATGCCAGCGAACTTCTAAATGCTTTATGGCTTCTTGTTTGACAACATACCAACTTTCATCAGCCAGTTTGGCTATCATGGTGTCTAATGGTTTAGGTAAACCAGAAGCAACCCGCTTAACCGTGTAAATAGGGTCAGAATTGACTAATCTAACACGTGCTTTAGTGGCATCAAGAGCAGCCATTCCAACATCAGGAGCTTGTTGAATGGCTTTTAGGTAGTTTTGTAACTCTTCAACCGCAAGAAGAACTTCGTTAATATAAGCAGGTCGATCACCAACTGGTTTGAGTAGCGTGTTAAGTTCAGCGAAAGGTGCATAAATCAAAGAAGCAACCTGATAACGAGGATTTCTGAGTAACTCTCTTTGTGCGGCTTCATCTCTAGGAAGCGTAGTATACATTTGTGTATTACTTTCTAATGCACGCAGTAAACGCTGCATAGGTTCAATATTACCGGTCAAGTTTTCTAATACCGATACAGCATCATTAATATCACGGAAATATTTTACGTTAATTTCATTTAACGCCGTTCGCCACGTATTCGCATAATCGGCCACATATAGATTTCTTATTTTTTCACGTAATGCTTGTTTATCTGCTTCACTAAATTGAGCTGATTTAGATTGACCTAGTACCCAACTATCAATCAAAGCTAGCTCAGATACTGATTCAGACTGAGGCATAAAGTAGTCTTCAAAGCCTTTTTTGGTAAGCATTTGTGGTATATATAAGGCGCTGCTATTAATGACTCTTTCTTCAAAAACGACATCAAATACTGGGCCAATAAGATTACGTAAATTTACCGATGGACCGAGCACCGTCTGTGCATTTAATTTTAAATTACGATAGACCCGTTGATCATTAGGCATAGAGCCAAGATCGTTCTGAACTTGAGCGATCACCCGATCATAGGGCTTCATCACCATATCAGCATTATGATCCCCATTCTCCCTGTGACCAGCAAGATCAGTATGCAGCATCGCATAATCTAAGTGGCCAAGTAGCTCCTCTTGAATTGAGCGCTGTCCTGCAAACTCTTGTTGCCAATACTTAGCAAAATAATCAAGGACATAGTCTTTATAGCGACCACTTTTATCAACCATCATCCTATAAACTCTTAATATTGCCAACTTTTCTTCATCCGTTGTTGCCTTATTAAGCTGGACAACGACGTCGGCCATGAGTAAAGGTAAAAATCGACTTTCTAATAAATTAAGATAAGTCTCCTCAACCATAGGTCCAATAGTATGACCTTGATATAAGCCAAAATCGGAAATGTACTTCGGTTTTTCTCGAAAGAAACCAAACTCTAAAGTCGCTTGACGAATTTTATTTAATGGCTGTAATACATCTTGTTGAGATGATAAATAAATATTCGATGGGAACTCATTTTTATACTCATTAACTTTAGTCAATACTGCATCGGATTGTTTTACGTTATTTAGATAGTAACGATGCCAATTGCCAATTAATAAAACGGTTGCAATAGAACAAGCTAACAGTGACAAACCAATTAAACGACGTTTTTGCTTAGCTACTCGAAAATTATCTGACGCCAAGCCTGCTTCAGGATAAATAATGTTATTAAATAGTTTCTGAGTAAAATAAACGGTCGAGTTTTTTGCTTGTTGAGCCTTATTAATAGCATGTTCTAAGCCATAACGGCGTGATGCTGCATCATCAAAAGCATTAGTCGGCACCCCTTGTTGATATACAGAGGTAAAGTAAGCTCCACGAACTAAAGCAGAGGTAGAAAACTGATCGCTGGCGAGAGCATCATTAAAAAACTGCAATAAAATGTCTTTCAGACCAGAGATTTGGCGAGTAAAACTGTAAATAGCATTACGTTCATCCAAACTCATTGGAGTCGATACTGCATGAGGTAAAGCATCATTAATTCTTTCTATAAATTGGCTATAATCATCGGTAAACTCATTGAGCCAATTATCTAAGTCATTGATCGAATCCAACGAGAAGGTAAAACCTAATACATCTTCACGCTGACTGCGTGAATAGTTTTTAAAGAACGGTTCAAAACCATGCAGTAAATCTAATTTGGTTAACGCAATGTAAACTGGTAAACGAGTGGAGAGTGTCTCCATTAATTCACGCAAACGCGCACGCAACAGGTTAGCATAAGCTTTGCGTTCCGTGGCGGTTGCAGTGGCCAAATGAGAAACATCTAATGTTAATACGATACCGTTGAGTGGCCGACGACTGCGTGTTTTTTCCAACCAATTAACAAAATGAAGCCATAATCGGCGTTCCATAACACCATCATTTTCATCACTCTGCTTACCTTGTGTCAGTAATTCACCATCAGGATCAATAAGTACAGATTCATCACCGATCCACCAATCAAATGAGTACGGATTCTCACTTTTTTTACCAGATGCTCTCATCACGGAAGAAAAAACAAAGTTTTGTCCAGAACGGTTAATTAAGCTAGTTTTACCTGCATTTTCTAGTCCCAGCACCAAATACCATGGTAAAGCATAGAGGTAATTACGTTTATTAAGGTTTTCTTTCATGCTAAGCATGACTTGATTTAATTCAACCTCTTGACGCTCTTCATAAGCTTTTATAGGGTCTTCGCGTAACTGCTCTTCACGTTTTTGTTCTGCTTTAAAACCCTGCAGTTTCTGCCACTGCCAAATGCCCCATATAGCCAGAGAACCTAGAGTAAATAAACTACTTGTCACCGCTCGCGCTGCTACTGAGTCAAGTGGCTTATTACCCGAAATCTCCACCCAAGGGCCCATCAACCAAATGGCCCCATTCAACAAAATAAAAATACTGAATAACAAAATAGGCATTGCAGCTGCGATACCAGGCTTTAATTTTCTCGCGATCCCAACAATATATTTCCACATGGGTTTTTGTCCTTCGTTTACTCTGACGTTGTGTATCGTTCTAATTGCTCAACTAATGAGGGTTCCCAATCTGTCACACTCATTTTTGTAATTTGAGTGTGTAATGTTTGGTACTGCTCTTTCGCCATCGCATCTAAATTATTAGTATTTAATAAATCAGCAGATAATAGTCGCCAATAAAACTTATCTCTTGGTTCACTAGCGCTCACTAAGCCATCATTTAGCATAGACAGGGCGACAGCAATGCCCCCCTCTTTCGCCAATGTCAGTGCTTCTTTTCGCTTTTCTTGCCAATCACCAGCGACTTGCCCTTGAGTAGTCGTTTGTTGCTGACTCAATAACCATTCTTTTACACTATGATTAACAAAAGGCTCTCCACCTTTAAACTTCAAATCGATTAATGTGGGCAAACGAGCGATAAATTGCTGAGTTTCCGTCAAAATCGCCTCACACCACTCTTTTTTACCCAAGCTATGCGCAATCTGATAGCTCATCATCTGTCCTTCGAACCAATAGGGTGCCATCGTCAAACTTTGTTCGACTTTTCTCCATAATGCTAAATCCGGACTGCGCATTTGATCGTGGTATTCTTTTACTCGCTCTTGTGCCATCGCGCGAAGTAAAGTCTCACCATGCACATCGTGTTCAGGTAAAGAGGTTATCGACGACCATACCGCATAACGTCTGATACGTATTGCCAAGGCACTCCCAAACTCCTGTTCCGAAAGAAACTCTGCCACTTTAAGTAAGGTTTGCTTTGTTGCTTTATCACTTGAGCTATCTATGGAGATCACACTGGGGGTCGTTACCGATTTTCGCTCAATATCCTGAGTTGGTTGAACGGTTTTTGTTACTTGCTCTCGCTCAATAGTACGCTGCAGCTTGCTATGAATTTGGCTCATAAGGCTATCGATACTATCGGACATGAGTCCAAGTCTCGTGACTGACGCTTTCCATGACTCCAGAGCCACCGTTAAATCATCACGTTCTTGCATATCAAATTGAGAAAAATCTAATTTATCAATCGCTAACGATAAGCGTTGAACAATTTGACTAAAGAATTTACGGCGAGGCAGCGCCCCTCTTTTTCCTGGCGCAGGAAAACACTCCTCCCAATATAAAGACATAAAGTCGTTTAGGATTTGTAGTGAAACGATAAAACGCGCAGGAGAAACTCGATAATGAAGGCACTGCAATAAATAAATAAGCAGTTTAAGATCTTTGCTTCTCTCACTGAGTAATTTAAGCGAACTATGTTCAACTTCATCCCATTGAACGCTGGCATGAGAAAGTGACCCTACCTTCATCATTTGATCTTCAACAAAGTCAAACAATGGATCGTCAATCAATCTTTCACCAACAGGGTTAGCCTCTTGGATTGGTTGAGTGACACAACGTCGATAATCAGTTAATTCCATTTGGGCTCCTTACCAACCACAACGTGTTCTTAATGCACCCAACGATTGCGAAAGCTCACTAGTATCAAATCGCAAACCATCGATAAATGGAGAATTAGAACGTAGCATAAGCATTTTTCCACTAGCCATGGCTCTCATCATATCAATAGCTGGCATTCCTCTTCCTGATGAAAATAACAGCCCCAAATCGTCACTGCGCCAATACTGAACTTCCGTATTAGCAATAGAAAGTTGGATACGAGGATCATCAATCGCACTTGGCAGAGCCAATTCTACTCGACTTAAATTATCGATACAGCTCATCAGCAATACTGGTTTAGCATTATCCGGAAAGTGAGTGGTTTGATTTAAGGCAAGCAATGTAATCCAGGCGTTCGTTTTCTCACCCTCTCCTTCTGTTGTCAGATGATAAGCATCTCCCTCTTGATATTCACTCAAACTATTAAACGCACGCTGCCATGACAATGGCGTATTATTTTCTATCACTCTAGGAAGCATTTGATTCACTGGTGTCGCAAATAAGGAGTCAAAACAATTAAGCCTATCCAAACGTGAGGTAATGACTGTACAGGCATTTGCTTGCTCCAACACTCGATTAGATGCACTGACAGAGGTCATCGAGAGACCAAAAAGCACACTGATGAAAAATAGGAAACGTATTTTACTCATGGGGTTTTAATCTCCAATTTTTGGCATTTGTAAGCCAATGTACGTTTAGGAATACCCAGACTTTCCGCGACCTTAGCTCTATCACCAGAAAAATATTGTAATCTTTCACGGATGATTCGAGATTCAAACTCATTAACAGCTTGCTTTAGATCTCCAATGGCGACATGATTTAATTTCTTGCCCTCATCCTCAATAATTTCTTGTGAAGAGAACGAATCCTCTGACACAGTAGTCATGCTCGATAAACGATGACTAAAACACGGTTCTTCTATTTGCGTACCATCAGCGGTTTGTGCACAAGCAAACTCAATAAGATGCTTCAGCTCTCTAACATTGCCTGGGAAGTCATAAGACTTAAGGCAGTCGAGCGCTTGGTAATGTAACCCTCGAATATTAGTTTTATGTCGCAAATTAAAGCCATCTACAAAATATTGACTGAGTAACTCAATATCATCGAGCCTAGTAGCTAAAGGAGGCAAGATAATAGGATATTGAAATAAACGGTAATATAGATCCTGACGAAATGCTTTCTTACGCACTTGATCCAGCAGGTTGACATGGGTTGCCGACACTAGACGAAAGTTAGAAGATTGCTCTTTCTTACTTCCAAGAGGCCTGAATAACTGCGTTTCAAGGACACGTAGCAACTTAGCTTGTAGCGTGAGTGGCATATCACCTATTTCATCTAAAAACAGGGTTCCGCCATTGGCTTGCACTATTAAGCCTTGTTTATCCTTATCAGCACCAGAAAACGCCCCCTTACAATAACCAAATAATTCACTCTCCAATAAATTTTCAGGAATTGCAGCGCAATTAATCGCGATAAAAGGCGCCTTATTTCTAGTAGAGAACTGGTGTATTGCTTGAGCAACCAATTCTTTTCCTGTACCGGTTTCCCCTTGAATCATAACTGATAGCTGTGAGGGTGCTGCATTAATAACCTGTTCACGTAATTTATGCATTACGGAACTGTTTCCGATCAATGTGGTTGCTAAATTAGCAAGCAATGTGCGATGAACATGATCATTACGTACATCAGACAAAGACTCTGATAGTTCATAACGACTTTGTTCCTCACGTAGAATTTTATTCAACAATAACCATTGATGATTAAATACCTCTAAATATTTAATGAATGGTGGCTGTTCAAACAATCCTCTCAACACACTATGCTGGCCAATTAAGAACAATATGGCATGAACTTGATTATCATCATTCATTAGTGGATGTATGACGACACTATCTTGACTACCGACTCGATCAGTCAATTGACTAAAATAATGGTTAGAACGCCAAAACACCAATTCATTGATGGTCAAATGCATTCGCTTAGCTGATTGTAAAACATGCGCAAAAGGACACTCAAAATCAGTGACAGACCAACTGAAATTGAGTGAATCATTTTGAGGCACTAAAGTGCGACCATCTGCGCTAGGAGCAAGAAAAAGACAGGTATCTAATCCTTGCTCTCGCTGGATTATTTCCACGAATAGCGCGGCTAATTGGCTAGTTTTTTTGGCTACAATAAGCTCGGTTGCAAAAGCTAACCAGTGGTTCATTATTACTCAACCTCTCCAATAAACTCACCATTTTCGGCAGCTAAATAGATACGTTGAACTGGCTGCTTGTCAGCAAGTTTATTTAATAAAGCTAATGAAATAGGCGGTAATAATTGCCCTTCGATAATCGCTTCAAGCATACGAGCTCCATTTTCAGAACGTGTCGCACGATTTAAGATCTCTTCGATCAAACTATCTTTAATCACGACCTCTGCTAAGTACCGTTGTTTAAATAGTTGTTCGAGTCGAGTCAATTTACCTCGTACAATCTGTTCTAAAACCTCTTTATTGAGTGGTAAGTAAGGAATAATTTCCATACGAGCGAGTAATGCAGGTTTAAAAAATGCAGCTAATTCAGGATATAGCTGTTCATCCAATAATTGAGGTTGCTGAGCATAATCAACAATAGTTTGATAACCGAGATTTGAGGTAAGGAAAAAGACAATATTTTGGCAATCAATTAATCTACCTTCACCGTCAGCTAATTCACCTTTATCAAACGCCTGATAAAACAAGTTGAGCACTTCGGGATGCGCTTTTTCTACTTCATCTAATAACACAACAGAATAAGGCATTTTACGAATGGCTTCGGTAAGAATACCGCCTTCACCATAACCGACATAACCAGGTGGAGAACCGA
The DNA here is from genome assembly GCA_007124475.1 of Vibrio sp. Classification (GTDB taxonomy): domain Bacteria; phylum Pseudomonadota; class Gammaproteobacteria; order Enterobacterales; family Vibrionaceae; genus Vibrio. The sequence goes on from SLFB01000229.1 coordinate 9,313, forward strand.
TTAAACGTGAAACCGTATGTTTTTCCTGATATTCAGACATATTAATGGTGGTTAAAAATTGCTTTCCACCGTATAACTGTTCAGCAAGTTGGACAACCGTTTCTGTTTTACCCACACCGCTAGGACCAACCAATAAAAAGGCTCCTTTGGGACGTCCAGGGCGACGCAAATCTGCACGAGCTGTTAATAGATGGTGATGAACTCGCTCTATAGCCGTGTCTTGTCCTTTAATGACTTCACTCAAAATAGAGGTGAGATGAGTAATTTTATGTAACTCATCACTATTCATTTGATCAACAGGCACACCTGTCCAATCAGCAATCACTTCTGCGATCTGTTGGGCATCAACTTGTGGATGCATTAAACGTTCAGAATGCGGAATATTACCTAATGTTTGGTACTCCGCTCGTAGTTGGCTCAATAACTCATCACGTTCCACTTGAGTTTCTTCACTCTGACTACCCGAGTCATCAAGAAGCTGTTCGCGCAGCGTAATAATCCGACCAATGATCGTTTTCTGCTCTTGCCAACGTTGCGTTAACTCTGCTTTTTCAGCTTCATCGCTGGCTTCCTGATTACATAACTCGTCTAAACGATGCGTATCTACAACTTGGCCTAAGTATTGAGCACGCTTAAGCATATCAATTTCTAACTGTCGTTGATGACAGGCAGTTTCAAGTTGGGCTAAACGCTTAGGAGGAGTGGTAATATTAATAGCAATACGTGCACACGCCGTATCCAACACGTCAATGGCTTTATCCGGAAGTTGCCTGCCTGAAAGGTAACGAGCTGAGAGCTCCGCGGCAGCTTTCAATGCATCATCAGTAATCAATACGTTGTGGGCTTTTTCGTAAACACGATTCAATCCGCGTAGAATATCGACGGCTTGCCCAATACTTGGTTCTTCTAATTTCACCAATTGAAAACGACGAGTCAGAGCTGGATCTTTTTCAAAATATTTTTTGTACTCTTTCCAAGTGGTAGCTGCAACGGTACTCAGCTCGCCTCGAGCAAGGGCTGGCTTAAGCAAATTAGCCGCATCACTCCCACCTTCTTGATTACCAGAGCCAATTAAAGTGTGGGCTTCATCGATAAATAGAATGATGGGTTTCGGGGAGGTTTTGATAGCATCAATAACGCCTTTGAGGCGCTTTTCAAATTCACCTTTTACCGATGCCCCTGCTTGTAATAAACCCAAATCAAGCGAACACAACTCCACGTTTTGCAGTTGCGTAGGTACGTTACCTGAGGCGACACGAAGTGCAAGACCTTCAATCATCGCACTCTTTCCGACACCAGCATCGCCGACCACAATAGGGTTGTTTTTACGTCGACGGCATAAAATATCAATCATTAAATTGAGTTCGTTTTCACGACATAAGACTGGATCTAACTCACCATTACGAGCTTGCTCAGTAATATTGGTACAGTATTTATGTAAAGGAGAAGAAGATGCCGAATCCAGCGGCATCCCCCCCTTAGAACCTGATTTATTTTTATCAACCACCGATTCTGCTGAATCTTGTAATAAGGTATCAAAGCCTTTTTTTAGGCTCTCTTTGTTAATATTGTCAAAAATACGGATCAAATTTAGTGGTAAATAGCGATCCGCCCGCATTAACGCGGCCAAAAATATCACACCGGAACGGAGTTGATTTTGATTAAGCTCTGTCGTGGAAAGTAGCCAAGCTTCTTGCAATAGCTCAACCAAAAGTGGGGAAAATGCCGGATAAGTATCCAACACTTGCTCACGAGCATAACTAGCACTAATCGCATGCTTAATCGCGTCCACATCTAAATTAGCTTGCTTAGCTATAAGACGTACATCTGAAAGTGGGTTTTCAAGCAACACATGCAAAAAGTGCTCATAAGTCACCTCTGGATGCTGACGTTCAATACATAAAGACGCAGCTTGCTCCAGTGCTAGCTTACTTTGTGCATTAAGTTTTGAAATTAACGTGGGTAATTCAATACGGATCATTATAATAACCTAGCCTTTATAATTAGAGTATTTGGTTTAATTGATTTAAAACATCAGAGGATTTAGTATGTAACAAATAAGAATAACCTAAAAACACACCACCCCAAATAATTAAGAAGCCGATCAAAACTGACCAAATAGGTAACTGTCGACTTAACTTATATTTAGATTTCACAACATGCTCAGTCGCAGAGGTTAATTCTTTTGGCTCATTATCATCAAGAGAGTTAATAATATTATGTAAACGACTGATCACTTTTTCACGCTCATTACGACCATTATCCATTACACGATATTTACCTTCAAAACCTAAAATCAAACAATGATAAATAAACTCTAGTAACAGGCGGTAACGTTCAGGCTCACCTTCTAAACGGCTGAGAATAGTAAATACCTTTTCACCTCCCCACGTTTCATTGTGAAAACGCGATAACATTGAATGCTCAGCCCACAAGCTTGAAGATCCCCAATCAGTTCCCATAACCGCTTCATCAAGAACAGCACACAAAATATAGCGATAAGCCATCAATATAGCGTGTTCAAAGCCTTGTTCAGTCAATTCAATCTCAATAGCCTTGATCTCTTCAATTGCCTGTTTATAAATTTGCTCAATATTGGCACACTCAGTCAAGCTTCTTACACGCAACGCTAGACCAAATAAAGGAGTCGCAGCATCAATTAAGCTATTTGAATTATTGCCTCGTAATTGAAACCAATAATCTTGGTCATGATTCATTTGTTCAGCACTATCGAACAGAAGCCCACTGTATTGAGTATTTTTTTTATTCACTTCCATGATTAGTTCCTAATTGCCCAAAATTGAAGATCAAGATCATCGAACGCTCCCGCCACATGGAAAGCAAAGCCACTTGAATGGGCCAACATCGCCCATGCCGAACTCGTTTTATCCAACTGATAATAAGTATAACCAGCGTGATACGGCAATTGTCTAGGAGCGACAGGCAATGCTGTAATTGGAATACCTGGCAGTTGAAGAGAAATAAGCTCACGGATTTTTTCCACCGATGATACTTTCGTCTGCTGGGTAAATAATCGACGTAATTCATCAAGTGGCATGCGAGCTTTCACCGCAATAATAAATTCAGCACTTTCGATCAACTGAGGATCATGAATCGGGGCAACCATTAACCCATACTTACGCTTGTCTAGTTGAATAGAAACCGCTCTCGGTTCAAGAACAATGCTTAGGCTTTGTCTTAAACTACGAATTAAAGGTTGAAAAGACTGACTCGGCATTTCATGATTATAACTTGGAATCGTTGGTGGTAATCGACTTTCATCAGTGAAGGTTGCCAATTCTCCACAAACACTCGCAAGGCATTCAAACAAACGTTCAGGATGTAAACTACGTAGCTCAGCTAAGTGTTGCATCTGTGGTTGTAAACGGTTTAGTGCTTGTAACAACATAAAATCCGAAACATCAGCCACACCACCTTGTGATGGTGCACTAATACGTTGTGCAATATTTTTGGCACGCTCTCGCATTAATCCTGAGATTTCATTAATAAAACGGTGAAGTGACGGATTACTTGCTACATTAATATGGCACGGAATAAAATCAGGGTCTAAAACAATACTTCCATCAGGACGTTTCTCCATAATACGCGCAACCGCAATAGAGGCATAAGAGCTACGATCTTCTTTTTCGAGCATTAGCTGAATACGAACTGGAGAGACATCTAACGTTGTCGTATCGCCTCTAACGGTATGCACATCACGCACTTCTAAACGGCTGCTGACAAACCGGCCAGTCCCTCTTTCTTCAGGCCAATTAATCTCCATCAATGAATCACTGCGTAATGGAATAGCTAGGTAGACGAGTTGGTTAGCAAGAGAAGCATCTTCTATTTCTAAAGCATCAGGTAATACGTCTTCTTGAGGAATACGAAAAACCGTCCCATCAGGCATAATACCAACTGCACGTTCAATAGCGATACGACCGAAAGAGAGATACTCAGGGTTAAGTGATAACTCAGAAACACCATGTAAATAGCGACTTACGGATAAAATTCGCTCATCTATATGATATTCTAAAAAACGTTGTTGCTGCTGGAAATGCTGGGGCTTAATAAACAGTCCTTCATTCCAAATGACACGATTACGCGCAAACATCTTGTTACTCCACTCTTTTCAGTTTTACATCGTAGTCTTTGAAATACATCAAAAGATGATACTCCCTACCCTTATTCAATACTTTTACTGCTTTTTTCCATTCACTTAATTCTGGTTCCGAAAAATGCGCCATCACTCCGATATAATTAGTATTTTCATTAATTTCAAAAGAGTTAACGAATTTAAATTGATCGGGTGTCAACACATAATCGTAAATAGCAATAAAATTACTACGCAATGCTTTTTTATAATCTGCTTTAATTTGGTCATAATCTGCTGACATAAACATTGAGTCATCTCTAAGCTCAAATACTTGTATTTCTACCGGGGAAGCTTCTCCCCAAATATTTGGATTAGCTCCTTCATCACTAACCAAACTAAATGTAACCTTCGTAGGCTGTTTAGCTGGCTCATATTTTTCTGATGAACTACACGCGCTTAACATCGTCAATAGTATCAACAGAATAAAAGACCTTTTATTCACACTATAGCTCCAATTGCTTTTCGCGAATTTTCTTATCGTACGACTGCTCAAAGATTTCCCAAAATAACTTTTCAAAACCCTTCTGACGATGAGAGGTCAACTCTTGGTAATAATGGCAGTACATATCCCATGCCCATGAGTCTGATGTTTGCTTTTGCTTATCACTATTTCGTTTATAATGCTCAAAACGACGTAATAGTACTTGTGGGGAGAATGCATTAAGAATTTGATTTAAAGCTTCACTGGTTGCGTGTTGCATTGCTTCATTGTGATTACGAATATTTTTTAAACTCTCAGAAATAGCGGCAGGTGCAGATAAATGGACTAAGCTTTTATCTGCATCATAGAGTGTTCGAATAGTTTCTGCATAAGATAATCCTAACCGAAGTGGGTTGTCCTCTATCGGTTGCAAGTTACGGTTCATCATACCGAAGCGGCTTTCACTGGCTTGTTGATGCAACTCTAGCAAACCTTTCACACAAGCTTGTAATGATTGTCCAAGTTCTTCCGATAACATATGCATTCTAGCCATATCATGGCTATTCGCTACTTCCACCCCCAATCCTGTTAACATCGGACCGGTGAGTAAATGATTCACGCTCGTTGGCTGTGCACTCTCTACTTCTTTTTGGGGTTGATAATTTTTAGCGACTTCTTCTTCTAATAAATCTAATACATTTTCGTCCATATTTAAGCCCTCTGATGCGTTTTCATTACTGTACTTAGCATTAAAAGATGTTGATTGCTGAGAAGCCTCATCCACTGATGCAACATTTTCTATGCGATGCTTTTTACCTAAACCAAGAATTTTCTTTAAACGAATGGATGATGTCATTTCGTACTCACTATCTGCTTGTGGTGTAAATTGAAGCGATGCACTTCCTTCATCATAATTAGATGCTAACCATTCTTTTTTTTCAGCGTTCTTTGGTAAGTCATCTAATAATGATTGCTCTTCATTTGTCTCATTTATTAAATTATCTAGAGCAATTAGAGGGTCGACAAAGGTTGTTTGAACATCAACATCAATAGTACGCATTTCATGCCAATCAGCGTCTTTAAGTAATTCTATCCCATTATTTTCGAACAATTCCTCAAGAGATCCATGAGCTAATAAATCACTTTCTCCAATAGACTCCAAAATGATTCGAATTAAATAAGATCCAATCCTAACCTCATCTTTATGCTCTAACTTCGCAAACGATCCTCTCCCTAAAGGCATGTGAGAGCCATTGATATAGGTATGACCACATAAATCCTGAAGACAGAAAGCACCATCTATAACACTAACACCACAGTGTCTAGGATGTATTTGACCTTTTGAATCAATCAGATACCAATCTACATTATTATTTTCAGATCCAATAATTCCACCTTGCGTTGTAAAAACACATTGTGCTGATAGTCCCGACTCAAGTAATTGGGTATTGGTAACTATCATAGAAAGCGTCCGATTCTTCTGCATGTTTTACTGCCTTACCTGTATAAGCACATTCTTGTCAGAGGCTTCACTACCTAGAAAAGATGACCAACCTAGCGCTACCCCACTATCACGAGATAAACTCATCACCGGGACTTCACTTTCATCCATCGTTAATTCAAGATCGTACGCCATTTGTTCTCGTAAAATAAACTCAACTAATTTACATAATGGCTGATACTCTTTACCTGACGGTAAAAAGTCTGCGAATCGTTCGCGTGTTAAGTTTTTTATACAAATAATGAATTTACCATTACAGTCCATTACTGATTCACCTAACATAGTATTAATACCCAACTCACCATTCTGCTTACCTAGACTCATTTGCTGATCAGTTGCTATATTGACTTTTCTTCTTATCCACTGGCGAATACTAACCTCTTTTAAATCGAAGCAATGAGCTATGATTCCCGCCACAACCTGAGGAGAACGACTTCGTCCAGCCAAAGTACCCGCATAAGCGAGCATCTTGCACCAGTTAATCGGAGTTTCTCCTCGAAGATCTGCATCACCTAAGCCTACTAAAGAGAATAACTGTGATGAAAATTGATCCTGAGCTCCAACTTGAAAACGCACGTAATAGCGATATTTCCGCCATACTCGATAAACTAAGCTAATCAGTCGATTATTAAAAAAATCTAAAAACGGACGTTTAAATCCTCCGGGCTCTTCTTCCACTAATTGCTGTAAAAAAAAACCAGGGAGAGGAGACTGTGCACCAGTTAAACCAAAAAAATTTGTTTGCAGAATTAAGCGATCATCTTTTCGTTCATATAGCTCTGTTACATCCGAAGGTGCAAAGCCTAAACTCGGGTTCGCACTGAATACCAATTGACAAGTTCGTTCCCAATCTTCTGATTCAGGATTAGAAGCGTTAAGTTTTTGAAGTAGCTCAACCAATTGATAAAAATTATACACTCTTACATCATTAGGTAACTGAGCAGAAGACTCTTGCAACATCGGCATCTCTATATTAATGGCTGCATTCCTGTTTGTGTTCCCCATGTGTACTTCTCTTGATTAGATGCATTAATAACTATTAACTCATGAAAAGAGTTAATACTGGCATAAAGAGCAAAAAAGTGACTGAGTACCGTACCAAACAGGTATAACTCTCCCTCTGAACCAAAGCAATTTTGATCAATGTGAATCGTAGATTGCAAACCTCTTACAGGTAAGCCGCGCAAGATTTTATCAACGGGCTGTGATTCAATTTTTTGAATACCCTCAAGGCGTAAACGCGCAACTCGTTCTGCTTGTCGATCAACCAACGCTCTAAAGTCGTAAGCACGAAGTACACTACTTAATGCATCTTTTGAAAGAAGAGAAAGATAATTGAGCGATAAATTAGAAATCAACACCCATAGCAAGCTACCATCAAGCACCGGCCGTAGTGATTGAGATGGAATAGTAATATTACTGAACGTTGCAAATGGTGGTGAGCTATCGGTCGGTTGACAGATATCGCCAATACCAAGTTCTAATGGTAGTAAACGATTAGTGCAGGTCAGTTTGATTGATACCGCTTCATCAATCTGCATGGATTGAGTTTCATCACCACGAATAAATGAGATAAAATTGTCAAAACCGTCTCCTCGAATACTATCCTTAACCCGAGTTCGGTAATACAGCGCTTCACGATGGCGAACACGTTCAACTTCATGTTGAAAACTTTCAAATGCAGAATAAACACGTTTTTCACCACGAATTCTTTGGCTATCCTGCGTTTTATCTTGCCATCCATAAACACTATCAACACTAAATACTTCATAATGTGAAGGATAACGACTGGATGGAACAATCCGGTATTCTGAACGTTTACCTGTTAAATCTATAGGATCTGCATCGTGGTCAAATAAATTGATCACGGGGGTACAATATAATTGAAAGTTCTCTTGTCGTACTCTAACGTCTGCAGGCAGAGTTTTAGAAAAACAAATCTTTAATTTGAACGTTCCTGATACTGACTTAGGTACCACACTCGCTAAACGCGTGATATCAAAAAAATGGAAGGCTTCAGGAAAAGCAAGATACTCTTGTAATATTCGATAGCCTTCATAGACATTCGATGGATAGGGCAACAATGATTGCTCACTATTGAAACCTACCGTTTTGAACGTATTTGGGGGGAGAGTAAACTCTGTCCCTGCAACGTCAATTACGATTTTATCGAGATAATGATTAAGCCATAAATACAGCATTTGAGAGCTATATTTATCTCCTCCTAAATAAAAACGCAGATCATTGAGATGAGCATCACCAACACTCACCTCATCTATCATATTGAGAGAAACTTCAATAACCGTTGCCTCACGGGTATGGTGTGCCGTAACACCCATACATTCCAACGGATAAATCTCCACATCACGACACGTTCTAAAATGGCATTTAGTCTCAAATACTGGCTTACTATCTAACTGCGTGCCACGTGCGATCGTTTGTTTCTCACTAATACTCTGTGGAGTAAAAGAAACAATGCTCATACTTGGCACTGGACGCAAATAATTTGGCCATAGCATATTAATAATTGAGTGGGTTAGCTCTGGAAACTCATCTTCTACTTTTTCACGCAGACGAGCAGTCAGGAAAGCAAACCCTTCTAATAGTCTCTCGACATCAGGATCTGTGTTTCTACCGTGCAAAAAACGAGATAACTGAGGATGAATTTCAGTAAAGTGTTTTCCCTGTTCTTTAAGGAAAGCAAGCTCTTCTCGGAAGTACTTATCTTGAGCCATAATTATCAATACACTCGGTATTTTCTGTTTTGATCCAATAGCAGATTGAACTGAACTTTCTCATGTAACGCATCGTTGTTAATTTCAGCCGTTATATAAAAGCGCAGCGTTAAAGGATGAAACGTATCTACATCGGTACTAATCACAATATTTCGCAAACGAGGCTCATACAGGCTTAAACAACGCTGTATAGAGAGTTTTATCCGTAAAGATAAATCCAGCGTCTCTAACGTCGCGTCATTAAAATCTACTAGCCCCAGGCTTGGCGCACTCTGTGCCTCTCCCATGCGAGTATTTAAGATATTGGATACATTACGCTTAATTGACTGGAGTACATCCCATGCATTTGGCCCTTGGGTTAAAGACATAGGATTAGTGCCAGCTTCTAAACGTTCAAAGAAGCTGACACCAAATGCACTCTCTTCAGGTGCAATATAAGTCATCGTTATGCTTGATCGAGCCGGCCAACTAGTGACAGTTCAAAATTCGCGCCCATATATTTGAAATGAGGTCGAACAGAAAGAGAAACCTGATACCAACCTGGTTCTCCTTCAACGTCCATCACTTCAATTTTGGCAGCTCGAAGAGGTCGACGGCTGCGAACATCTGCTGGTGGGTTTTCTTGATCGGCAACATATTGTTTAATCCAGCCATTCAACTCACGCTCAAGATCTTGACGCTCTTTCCAAGCACCAATCTGCTCACGTTGTAACACTTTTACGTAATGAGCAAGACGATTGATGATCATCATATAAGGAAGTTGAGTGCCTAACTTATAGTTAGTTTCTGCCTCTTTGCCTTCCTTAGTATTTGGAAATATTTTCGGTTTTTGAATGGAGTTTGCAGAGAAAAATGCTGCATTATCACTGCCTTTACGCATTGTTAAGGCAATAAATCCTTCTTCCGCAAGTTCGAATTCTTTACGATCAGTCACTAAAACTTCAGTGGGAATCTTACTTTGTAAAGCACCCATTGATTCAAATACATGCACAGGTAGATCTTCAACAGCACCACCACTTTGTGGCCCGATAATATTTGGGCACCAACGGTACTTAGCAAAGCTATCTGTTAAACGGGTTGCAAAAGCAAAAGCCGTATTACCCCATAGATAATGCTCGTGTGAACGACTCACATTTTCTACATAATTGAATTTTTTAATTGGGTTTTCTATTGGGTCATAAGGAACACGCAACAGGAATCGTGGTGCAGTTAAGCCAAGGTAGCGAGCATCCTCTGACTCACGAAGAGAACGCCATTTGGTATATTTTGGACTTTCAAATGTCGACTTAAGATCTTTAATGTTTGGTAGTTCTTCAAAAGAATCAATACCAAAGAATTCAGGGCCAACACTGGAAATGAAAGGAGCATGAGCCATTGCACCAAGAGCACCCATATACTGTAAAAGCTTCATATCCGGTGTAGATGGAGTAAAAGCAAAGTTACCGATAATTGCCCCTGTAGGTTCACCACCAAATTGACCATAACCTGATGAATAAACATGTTTATATAGGCCAGACTGAGTTGTTTCAGGAGCGAATTCAAAGTCTTCCAATAATTCACTCTTAGTTACATGCAGTAGCTCAACTTTATTATTTTCACGAAAATCGGTACGATCAATAAACAGCTTTAGACCACGCCATGACGACTCCATTTGCTGAAAACGCTCTTCATGTAAAATCTCATCCATTTGAGCACTGATTTTCTTGTCAAGCTCAACAAGCATTTGATCGACAAGTGATTTATTAACTGGTTCTTCTGTTTGGTGGGAACCAATCAAATTTTCAATAAAAGCAGCGACGCCCTTCTTGGCCAGATCATAGCCTTCTTCATTTGGCGCAATACGCGTTTGTGCCATGATTTCATCAAGTAAGCTACCTTGACCTTGGGTAGTACCTTGTCTTTCTAATACAGCCTCTGTAGTAGACATCGATTTCGTTCCTAAATTGAATTAAATAACAATACTATTGATTAAGCTTGAGGCGCTTCTGCATCACTGACCAAATTTAGTTCGGACAAAAGCTTTTCACGTGACTCTTCTGAGTTAAGGAGATCTTGTAAACGCTCTCGAAATGCAGGGATATTTCCCAATGGACCTTTCAAGGCTACAAGAGCTTCACGAAGTTCAACCAATTTCTTTAATTCTGGAACTTGAGTCGCTATAGAGTCTGGTGCAAAATCAGTAAGAGACTTGAAACTGAGTTCAATCGGCAATTCAGCATTTTCATCATCACTCAACTTATTACGAACTGTGGTCGTCAGTTTCAAGTCACTTTCACGCATTACTGCTTCAAAATTGTTTTTATCAATAGAAACCGTTTGTCGTTCTTCCACTGGAATATCTTCTGAATGACCTTTAAAATCACCAATAACCAATGTTTTTAACGGCAATTCAACTTCAGCCTGTGCATCTCCTGTTGCTGGAATATACTTAATATTAATCCGCTCTTTAGGAGCTACACTTCCTTCTTTAGACATATTACGTCTCCAATACCTATACCAATCATTGACGAATAAACCATTGATATCCAATATAAAAATTCAACAATTATATTAAATTTCAATGCATTACTTAATTTTATGAATACACTTGAAAAATGAATTTATTTTTATAAAAACAATAAATAAATCAAGCAATAAGGAGAAATAAAATTTAGAAATC
>SLFB01000148.1 GCA_007124475.1 Vibrio sp.
CCACTGTCAATAACCCAGCTATCAAAACCTTGCCCAGTTGACTCACTATTTAAAAAAACCGAATGATTGATCCGAGAAGTTTCATAAGGCAATGGCGGAAGAGTAAGCGCATGGGTACTAAAGGCTAGCCAAAAGCAAACTAAGGCAATTAAACCTCGCATGTTCTTCCTCCCTGAATTTTATACCTTTTCTATTTGAAGCAGCCGCGGTGTTGACTACGTTTGTTCGCTCCAATCACATTGTTTGCCTATGCTGATGGAGATGTACTCACTTACCGCTTACCCGCTACTGCAAGTTATGTGGGTATAAACGTTGTCATCGTGGAGATTATTTAAGCATAAAAAGGGTTGCTTTGCCGAGAGATATTGGTGGTAATTTTTAACCTGCATCGGCTATCAATCACAACCCACGGATTTACCGGTAATTATTGAGTCAGTCGTCATTTAAATTATTTTCTTGCGATTTTCAGCAGCAGAAGGTGTGAACTCAGTCGGTCCACGCTATGTGCTTCTCGACTCCCTATATCTCCTTTCTACCAGCAAGGCTAAGTGGTTTGGGCATAACACAAACTATTTAGTTATGAATGCTTCTGTTCGTTAGGTAGACGGACTTGCCGTTTAAAATAGTTGGCAGGTTTGCGAGTTTTTTATTGACTCATCAGGGGGAAATAGGTTAAACGTAGAGCAACGCACAACATAAAGTGACTTATCAAATAGCATGATGTTTTCAAGCCTAGTAATGACCACCACCATTATTACCACCGACACTACGCATGTTGGGGCGGGCTGCTGAGCGTAAAATTTCATAAAAAAGGCCTGTATCCCCTCCGATACAGGCCTTTTTTTATACTTATTATTTTTGACAAGTTTGGAGAAAGGGATGCGAGTATTAAAATTTGGGGGTTCATCACTAGCCGATGCTGAACGTCTTTTAAGAGCTGCGGACATTATCATTAATAATGCTCAGCAAGAAGAAGTGGCGATTGTGCTGTCTGCGCCAGGTAAAACGACCAATAAGTTGGTGGCTATTATCGATACGGCGTTACGTCATGGTGACGTTGAAAGGCAAGTGCTCGAATTAGAACAGTCGTTTCAGCTATTGTTTAATGATATTCAAACCCAGTTGCCACATATAGACGGTGCTGCCTATCATGCACAGCTAGAACAATCTATGGCGCAGCTGCGCCAATTTGTGCATGGTATTCATTTATTAGGCATGTGCCCTGATCATGTCAATGCGCGGATCATCAGTAAAGGTGAGCGTATTTCTATACAGCTAATGAAAGCGGTCATTCAAGCCAAAGGCTTAGCCGTTAATTTAATTGATCCTGTACAGTATTTGCTTGCTAAAGGCGATTATTTGGAAGCCATGGTCGATGTTGAGCTTTCTACGCAAAACTTTTTACAGACACCATTACCTAAACAACATGTCCATATTATGCCGGGTTTCACCGCGGGTAATAAAAAAGGTGAGTTAGTGTGTTTAGGGCGTAATGGCTCTGATTACTCTGCCGCTATATTAGCCGCCTGCTTACGCGCTGATTGCTGTGAGATTTGGACTGACGTTGATGGGGTGTATAACTGCGATCCACGTTTGGTTGCTGATGCTCGTTTACTGAAATCGCTGAGTTATCAAGAAGCTATGGAGCTGTCTTATTTTGGCGCTTCGGTGTTACACCCCAAAACCATTGCACCCATTGCTCAGTTTCATATCCCTTGTTTGATTAAAAATAGTTTTAATCCTCAAGGCGCGGGAACATTAATTGGTCAAGATAGTGGTGAAGATAAGCTGGCGATCAAAGGCATTACTACCTTGAATCATTTAACGATGGTTAATGTGTCAGGCCCTGGCATGAAAGGCATGGTTGGCATGGCCAGCCGAGTCTTCGGTGCTATGTCGGCGGCTGGTGTATCCATCGTTCTTATCACGCAATCGTCTTCAGAATATAGCATCAGTTTCTGTATTGAAGCTGAAGATAAACAGTTAGCACAACAAGCTTTAGCAGAAACCTTTGAGTTAGAACTCAAAGAAGGATTATTAGAGCCGGTTGAGTTTATGAATGATCTGTCGATCATTACGCTGGTTGGCGATGGCATGCGCACTTCTCGTGGCGTAGCGGCGCAGTTTTTTGCCTCGTTAACGGAAGCGCATGTCAATATTGTGGCTATTGCTCAAGGCTCCTCTGAGCGAGCGATTTCTGCCGTGATCCCTGAAGATAAAGTTTCCCCGGCAATTAAAGCTTGTCATGAGAATTTGTTTAACTCGAAGCATTTTCTTGATGTGTTTGTAGTCGGTGTTGGTGGCGTTGGTGGTGAACTGGTGGATCAAATACATCGTCAACAAGCCAAGCTGGCTGCTAAAGGTATCGTGATCCGGGTTTGTGGTTTAGCTAATAGCAAGGGATTGTTACTCGATGGTAGTGGTTTACCGTTAGAGCAGTGGCGAGACAGAATGAGCGCCGCTACCGAAGCGTTCTCTTTGGCTAATTTAACTGCTTTAGTGCAGCGCAATCATATTATTAATCCTGTGTTAGTTGATTGTACATCGAGTGAAGTGATTGCTAATCAATATGCTGATTTTCTCGCAGCCGGTTTTCATGTGGTAACACCGAACAAAAAAGCCAATACCAGCAGCATGGCTTATTATCAGCAACTACGTAGTGTTGCTCGTCAGTCGCGTCGTAAATTAATGTACGAAACGACGGTAGGAGCAGGTTTACCTGTGATTGAGAATTTACAAAACTTAATTGCCGCTGGCGATGAATTAGAGCAATTTAACGGTATTTTATCCGGTTCTCTGTCCTTTATTTTTGGAAAATTAGATGAAGGACTGACTTTTAGTCAGGCAATGTTATTAGCCAAAGATAAAGGCTTTACTGAGCCGGATCCACGAGATGATCTGTCTGGAGTTGATGTAGCGCGTAAGCTGCTAATTTTAGCTCGTGAATCGGGATTAGCGCTTGAGCTTAGTGATGTTGACGTTGAAGCGGCATTACCACCGGGGTTTGATACTTCTGGCTGTGTTGAAGCGTTTATCGCTCGCTTACCGCAAGCCGACCACTATTTTGCTCAGTTAGTTGACCAAGCGCGTCAACAAGGCTGCGTACTTCGCTACACAGCGCAAATTCGAGATGGCCGCTGCCAAGTTCGTCTTGCTATGGTCGATGAAAACGATCCTATGTTTAAAGTTAAAGATGGTGAAAATGCGCTCGCCTTTTATAGCCGTTATTATCAACCGATTCCTTTAGTATTGCGTGGTTATGGTGCGGGTACTGAGGTGACGGCAGCCGGGGTTTTTGCTGATGTGATGCGGACATTAGGCTGGAAATTAGGGGTGTAAGCAATGAGTTCAAGTGATATGAGTGTAGTGGTTTACGCGCCAGCTTCAATTGGTAATGTGAGCGTTGGTTTTGATGTACTGGGGGCCGCCGTTTCTCCGATTGACGGCAGTTTATTAGGCGACCGAGTTTGTGTTGCCGCGGGAAGCTTGCCTTTTGAACTTAAAACGGCGGGACGTTTTGTTGATAAGCTGCCCAGCAATCCTGAGCAAAATATTGTTTATGACTGCTGGACGGTGTTTGTTCGTGAATTAACCACCAAGCAGATCGCGGCAAAGCCTCTCGTGATGACCCTAGAGAAAAACATGCCGATTGGATCTGGGCTTGGTTCTAGTGCTTGCTCAATTGTTGCGGCTCTCGATGCGTTAAATCGCTTTCATGATCAGCCATTAAACCAGACTGAGTTACTGGCATTAATGGGGGAAATGGAAGGGAAAATCTCCGGTGGTGTTCATTATGACAATGTTGCACCGTGCTACTTGGGCGGCTTGCAGCTGATGATTGAAGAGCAAGGCATTATCAGCCAGTCAGTACCTGGGTTTGATCAGTGGTTTTGGGTGATGGCGTATCCAGGGATCAAAGTGTCTACGGCGGAAGCTCGGGCGATTTTACCCGCTCAATATCGTCGCCAAGATGTGATTGCTCATGGTCGTCATCTGGCCGGTTTTATCCATGCTTGTCATACACAGCAAGCAGAATTGGCGGCCACGATGATCAAAGATGTGATTGCTGAGCCGTATCGTGAAAAATTATTACCTGGTTTTAGCCAAGCCCGTGAGTATGCGAAATCTGCAGGCGCACTCGTAACGGGGATTTCAGGTAGCGGGCCAACTTTATTTAGTATTTGTCAGCAGCAAGACGTTGCCGAACGTGTTGCCAAATGGCTTGAAGACAATTATTTACAAAATGAACAAGGATTCGTGCATATCTGTCGTCTAGACAAGCAGGGATCACAAGTAACAGGAAGTCAATTATGAAGCTGTACAACATCAAAGAAAATGATCAACAAGTCTCTTTTGCTCAAGCTGTCCGTCAAGGACTAGGCCGTAATCAAGGATTGTTTTTCCCTGCAGAGTTACCTAAATTTAGTGATATTGACGCACTTTTAGCGGAAGATTTTATCTCGCGCAGCAGTAAAATTTTATCGGCATTAATTAGTGATGAATTGGCGGCAGAAAAAGTAACTGAGATGGTCAAGCAGGCTTTTCAGTTCCCAGCGCCGATTAAAGCGGTTAAGTCAGGAGTGTATGCGTTAGAGCTGTTTCATGGCCCTACGTTAGCGTTTAAAGATTTTGGTGGCCGCTTTATGGCGCAATCTCTGGCAGCGGTCTCTGACGGTGGTAAAATCACTATCCTTACTGCAACATCCGGTGATACTGGAGCTGCCGTTGCGCACGCTTTTTATGGTATGCCAGACATTAATGTTGTGATTTTGTACCCGAAAGGAAAAATCAGTCCGCTACAAGAAAAGCTATTTTGCACCTTAGGTGGCAACATTCATACCATTGCCATCAATGGCGATTTTGATGCATGCCAAGCTTTAGTCAAACAAGCCTTTGATGATGCAGAGTTACGTCAGCAAATAGGCCTTAACTCGGCTAACTCGATTAATATTAGTCGTTTAATGGCGCAGATCTGTTATTACTTTGAAGCGGTTGCTCAGCTTAGTAAAGTCGAACGCGAAAACCTAGTGATCAGTGTTCCTAGTGGTAACTTTGGTAACTTGACTGCTGGCTTATTCGCTAAAGCGATGGGACTCCCAGTCAAACGTTTTATTGCTGCCACTAATGCCAATGATACTGTGCCGCGTTATCTAGATTCGGGTAAATGGGATCCAAAACCAACCGTTGCCACCTCTTCCAACGCGATGGATGTCAGTCAGCCGAACAACTGGCCACGTATTGAAGAGTTATGCCGGTTACACACCTGGGGGCTAGAAGCCTTAGGTAAAGGCGCTGTTTTGGATCATGAAAGTGCTCAAGCGGTACAAGAACTAAATCAACTTGGTTATTTGTGTGAGCCACATGGTGCGATTGGCTATCGAGTGTTAACTGAGCAGTTGCAAGCGGGAGAAACGGGGTTATTTTTATGTACCGCGCACCCTGCGAAATTTAAAGAAGTGGTCGATGATATTTTGGCTAGCGATATTGATCTACCCGCGCCGCTTGCTAAACATGCCGTGATGACTTTGCTTTCTGAACAGCTTGATGCGGATTTTGCGCAATTAAAAGCGCGCTTGCTGGCTTTATAATATTGAGTTTACGCTCAAACTATCATGCGAAGTCGTATCGGAATAAATAGAAAACGGCGTCTACAGTAATAGACGCCGTTTTTATATTTAGGGTTATACCCTTCCGACTTGAAGCTGCAGGGGTGTTGGCTACGTTCGTTCGCCCCAATCACATAGTCTATCTATACTCATGGGGACTATGAGAGCCATCCGTGGCTCTCACCAAAGGCCAGCCGACGGCTGTTCAAATTTGTTCCAGACAAATTTGTCACTCACTTGCCGCCTACCTGCAACTCCAAGTTGTTTGAGTATAGATAAATATTTTGGGTTTAATATTTTCGGTGTTTGTTAGCTTAATTAAGCTCGACTATCCTTAAAAGGTAACATATTTATTTTTATTATCTTTTCTACTTGAAGTTGCAGTAGTATTGGCTACGTTTGTCCACCTCAGCCGCATAGTGTGTTTGTGTATACTGGGCTTACTTACCTCTATTTGCTATTCCAAGTCGTTTGGGTATAGGTTTATTTTAAGCCGTTGAATGATAAAAATTGGAAAAGGATTTAACCATGCCACAACAACAAAAATTCCGTTTAGTCACGAGAAGTGACTTTGATGGTTTGGTGTGCGCCGTATTGCTCAAACAGCTTGAGTTGATTGATGAGATTAAGTTTGTACACCCGAAAGATATGCAAGATGGACTGATCGAGATTACCGAGCACGATATTATTACCAATTTACCTTATGTCAAAGAAGCACATATGGTATTTGACCATCATTTATCAGAAACCATTCGTAATCAAGGGGCTCGCCCCAATCATGTTATTGACCCCAATGCACCTTCTGCCGCCCGTGTTGTGTGGGATCATTATGGAGGGAAATCCGTATTTCCTGAACGATGGATAGAGATGATGGCGGCGGTAGATAAAGGCGATTCGGCCCAGTTCACTCGCGATGAAGTGCTCGATTCTCAAGGTTGGAATTTATTAAATTTCTTGATGG
>SLFB01000048.1 GCA_007124475.1 Vibrio sp.
GCTATCGCTGCTGCCATGGTCTGACGATTGGCAAACTTGCCAGTGCCAGTTAATAATCGTGATTGAAACTGAGTTCCTGCAATAGTTAACATCATTAACCTCCTGCGATGGCTTGAAATACAGCAATCGTGTCACCGTCGTTAATTTTGGTTTGCTCCCATAAACCTTGGGGAATAATGCCATCGTTCAGTGCAAATACACTGCCTACAGTGGGTAACTGTAATTGCTGTTGTAATTCAGCAATCGTGATCGGTTGTGCTAATTGCTGCACCTGTTGATTGATGGTGACATTGATAGTCATTGGGCAATCTCCGCTTGGTGAAAATGATCAGGACAAGATGACGTTGCAATTGAAGATTCTGAATTACACACTGGGCAATGAGGATCAGCCGCTAGTCGCCATTGCTGCCAACTAAACTTGTGTCCATCAAAATAGTGCAGCTGTTGAAATTTAACCGGGCCAATATCGAGCAAGATTTGTAAGGTCATTAGGGCCTGTAAGTTACCTATCATGCCGACGACCGGTCCGACGACCCCACTGTCACGACAATTGCGCGCTGAAAGATGTTCGGCCACTAAACAACGATAGCAAGCGGTATGTGGCTGGCGAAAATCAAACGCGAGACATTGACCTTGCCAACCAATCGCTGAACCAGAAATCAGTACAGCACCATGCTGGAAACAAACTTGGTTTATCGCAAAGCGCGTGACACTATTATCACTACAGTCGACAACAATATCTGCCATCGGTACTTCTAAATTTAATAGTGCCTCATCCATCCACCGATTGACGCAACGGATGCGTACTTCAGGGTTTAAGCGCTGTAGAGATTGCTGTAAAGCCGAGACTTTCGACATTCCTACTTGTTCAGTGTGAAAAGCGATTTGTCGAGATAAGTTAGAAACTTCTACCGTATCATCATCGGCAAGGATCAGTTGGCCAACCCCAGCAGCAACAAGATATTGGCCAACCGCATTGCCTAAACCGCCACAACCAATAATCAACACCTTGCTCGCGAGCAAGGTGGCTTGCCCTTGCTCAGCAATATCAGGCAAACAAATCTGACGTTGATAACGTAAAAATTGCTTATCCGTTAACATCGGCCACCTCCTGAGTTGATAGCTTTCGCTCCTGCGGCTTACTGGCTAGTTCAGCTTGGAGATGCTTAACTGCGGCGTGTACATCATCGGCCTCAGTTATGGCACGGACGACGGCAACACTGGTAACGCCACATTCCACCACTGATCGAATATTGGTTACATCAATGCCACCGATCGCTACCGTTGGTAACGCTCCCCTTAAGGCTATCGCTTGCTCCATCGATAGCTTGTGATCGCTAGCGGGTGCTGAAGATAAATAGTGGCTACCGCTATCTACTAACTGCTGGTATAGCGCCAAACGTACCAACCCCTGAGGACGTGAAGGCATTTGCTTGGTTGTGGTAGGAAAGATATGCCCTAATGCGATATAACTCGGCCTAATTTTTAACGCGGTGAGTAATTCAAAGTAACCATGGGTTGATAGCCCTAGATGAATGTTAGCCTTAGCTAAAGCATGAAGATCCGCTGTTTGTAGATCTTCTTGGCCCAAGTGAACGCCAAATGCACCGTGTTTAAGAGCTAATGGCCAATAATCATTAATAAAGACTTGGGCTTGATATTGACGGCCTAATTCAATCGCACGAACAATTTGCTGTTCTAAATCCACTTGCTGAGGATTTTTTATCCGTAGCTGAAGTGTGTTTATGCCGAGCTTAAGCAAGGTTTCTACCCAAGCGATATTATCCACTACCGGATAAAGACCTAAACTCTGTTTAGCCAGTGAAGGAAAGCTGAACGTTACCGTTTGTTCAGTTTCCTCGCTCAAGCAAGACTGCACCGTTGGGAAATACACGTACTCCTTTGGCCATGTTTCACGTGAAACATTCAGCGCTGCCCGAGCGAGACATAAGGCATCTTCAAGGGGAAACTGCAAACATAGTGCCGCTACCAACCACGTTAAATGATGCCAAGCCTGAGTTGGAGATAACGTCGCCCCCGATAGGAACATTAATTCACCATCGGTGTGACGCCAAATATCTCTTTGCTGACCTTTATAGGTAGCGCCAATCAGCAAGGTAGCTGGGCCTAGGTTATCAATATCACTATCGCTCGTACTCGACTGATAGCCAATGGCAATAGCTGCCAAGTTTTGCCGTGATGGTTCTGAGCCTGAGAAAGAAGGAAAGAGATCCGTCTGCAACGAGTAACGATGCTGACCAAGCAGCTGTATCGATTGGGTTGGACTAACGCCCAACTCAATCGATTCGATCGCAAAACCTTGCTGCTTAGCAAGTAGTAAGACTTGCTGCACGGCTCCCGTTAACTCAATACAATGAGCAGGGATGAATAGTTTCACGCTTTATTCCTCCACTGTCACCGCCGGATGATACAACTGTGAGCCGGAGGCTCGAAACTCTTGCGATTTTTGCTGCATGCCTTGTAAAGGACTTTCCAGCATAGTGACCGAAATAGCCTGATCCGCTGCCACTTGCTGTGCATCGTTAGCATACTCTCTCACTTCTTGAGAAATCTTCATCGAGCAAAATTTGGGACCACACATTGAACAGAAATGAGCAACTTTGCCAGATTCTTGCGGTAAGGTTTCGTCATGAAAAGCTTTAGCAGTTACCGGATCAAGCGACAGATTGAATTGATCTTGCCAACGAAATTCAAAACGAGCCTTGGATAACGCATTATCCCTCACCTGAGCACCAGGGTGGCCTTTCGCTAAATCCGCCGCATGAGCCGCCAACTTATAGGTGATTAACCCAGTTTTTACATCTTCTTTATTCGGTAATCCTAAGTGCTCTTTAGGCGTCACATAGCACAGCATAGCACAACCAAACCAGCCAATCATCGCTGCACCAATTCCTGACGTGATGTGATCATAACCCGGTGCAATATCGGTGGTTAAAGGGCCTAAGGTATAAAAAGGCGCTTCATGACAATGCTTAAGTTGCTCGTCCATATTGGCTTTAATCATATGCATGGGTACATGCCCAGGGCCTTCGATCATCACCTGAACATCATACTCCCAAGCAATTTTAGTCAGTTCACCAAGGGTTCTTAATTCGGCAAATTGCGCCTCATCATTCGCATCGGCAATCGAGCCAGGGCGTAAGCCGTCACCAAGTGATAAAGAAATATCATATTGGGCACAGATCTCGCAAATCTCACGAAAATGGGTGTATAAGAAATTTTCTTGGTGATGAGCAAGGCACCATTTAGCAATGATAGAGCCTCCGCGCGAAACAATTCCCGTAACACGTTTTGCGGTCATCGGTACATAACGTAACAGCACGCCAGCATGAATGGTAAAATAATCGACCCCTTGTTCCGCCTGCTCTAACAAGGTATCGCGCATCACCTGCCAGGTCAGATTTTCAGCAACCCCGTTAACCTTTTCTAACGCTTGATACATAGGAACCGTGCCTATAGGTACTGGGCTATTACGCAAGATCCACTCACGAGTTTCATGAATGTTACGTCCAGTGGATAAATCCATTACCGTATCTGCTCCCCAACGGGTGGCCCAGACCAATTTCTCCACCTCTTCTTCAATAGAAGAGCTCACTGAAGAATTACCAATATTCGCGTTCACTTTGACTAAAAAGTTGCGGCCGATAATCATGGGTTCAGATTCAGGATGATTGATATTACAAGGAATGATCGCTCGTCCAGCCGCAACCTCTTGACGGACAAATTCAGCGCTAATTTCAGCAGGTAAATGAGCACCAAAGTTTTCACCTGGATGCTGATGATTAAGCTGCTGATCTGAATACTCTTTCCGGCCCATATTTTCCCGTAAGGCGATAAACTCCATCTCAGGAGTAATGATGCCTTGTTTGGCATAATGTAACTGAGTGACTCGTCTACCCGCTTTAGCTCGTCGAATGTCAGGTAACTGACCATATCTCAGCTCATCGAGAGTTTCATCGGCTAAACGCTGACGAGCAAACTCTGAACTCATCACCGGTAGCGTTTCAGTATCACCACGCTCTGCAATCCATGAATCACGTAGCTTAGGTAAGCCATGCTTTAAATTGATCGTATAGTTTGGATCGGTATACACACCTGAGGTGTCATAAACAGGGATCGGTTGATTGGCTGAATAGATCGGTGCTTGTTTAGTGCCACCAATCAAGCTGTCAGCTAAAGTAATTTCGCGCATAGGTACGCGAATATCTGGTTGAGAGCCTTGAATATAAATCTTGTTAGAATTTGGATAAGGTTGAACTGAAAGTGAATCAATAAACTGTTTTGCTTCCAGTCTCGCTTGTTTACGAATCGACATAGCATTTTCCTGTGTTATTCATTAGGGATAATGCTTGACGGAAAGATGCGACAAGAGGGGATCAACAGATTAATGGTGCATGTAGATAGGACTAATGATAAGACACCATAAATTGTCTTCTCTTGTTCCCTTCGCAGGTATTAGCCTGATCAGGTTCAACGGATCCCGAATAAACGGTCTCAGCCATATGGCACTCCGACAAGTAAAAACAAGCATACAAGATTATATAAATTTATCAATCTCGATAGACTCGTAAAATAGTTAACAGTTATTGCTTGTTCTTTTTACTCGCCATCGCTTGGCCAACGGTTTGGTTTAGTTTCGCTGGTTGATAAGGAGAAATGCGTTTAGCCACCGCAATACGTTGTGAGCCATAAATACCACTATGACCACTGGCGTAATAGGCAATGAAGCAGACTAAAGCAAAGTAAATCAGATGATCGGCCCCAAACAATTCCACCCCCATAATAATGCAAGCTAGAGGAGTATTGGCGGCGGCAGCAAACACCGCTAAGAAACCTAGCGCAGCGAATAGCTCAACCGGTGCCCCCATTACCCAAGCAAGAAAATTACCTAATGTGGCTCCAATAAAGAATAAGGGGGTAACTTCGCCACCTTTAAAGCCAGCGGCTAGGGTAATAGCCGTCAAAATCAACTTCAACATCCAGCTATTCCATTCAGCGCCACCGGCCTCAAAGGCAGAAGTGATACTCACTCCTCCTTCGCGTATAGGATAAACGCCAAGGCCAATATAGTCATAGTTACCAATTAATTTAACGATAGCAACGACTAACAAACCGCCACAGAACACGATCAAATATGGATTGCGTAACCAACGAATAAACAACGCTTTCAAGCCTGATGTTAGTTCACTAAACAGCAAACCCACTAAGCCAAATATCACACCCGCAATCAATATCTTGCCAGTTAAAATAAAATCAATCGATATAGAATGCTCAAACAAACTATTGAACTGGGCAAAGCCGATATTGTAATGCGTATGATGAGCCCCTACCGCACTGCATACCACGTCCGCTAAAACCGCGGCAATCAATGCCGGTAGTAGTGCTTGATATTTAATTCTACCGACTGACAATACTTCTACCGCAAAAATAGCTCCGGCAATCGGGGTTCCAAACACCGAGCCAAACCCCGCGGCAATTCCTGCTACCAAGATGGAGCGGTGATCAGATTCATCCAGTTTAAACACGCGACTAAACCAAGCCGATACCGCACCGCCAATTTGCACCGCTGTACCTTCCCGTCCCGCAGAGCCACCAAATAAATGAGTAACCACTGTAGCGACAAGTACAAAAACACTCATTCGAAAAGGAATTTTCTCATTCGATTGATGAATTTGCTCAATAATCAGATTGTTACCACGCTCAGAGATACTTCCCCATTGGCGATAAAAAAATACCAACCCTAAACCAGCAATGGGCAGCCCATAGATTAAATACGGATTGTCGACACGAGTCTGAGTAGCAACTTCCAAGGCCCATAAGAAAAAAGCATTCATCAAGCCGACTAAAATTGCTAATGGTGTCACTAGCAATGTCCAACGTAATGTTTGTAGTACAACGTGAGGTAAATGATCCAGAGATTTGATCAACAAAATTTATACTCCCGATGATTTGCTACACTTCCGCCAATCATCATTCAATAACAAAATTCAGCTCTAACTAAATAGATAACAGGCATAATAATAGTCGTGATTAATGTAAATCACGTAGCGAAACACTGATTAAACGTCTTTAAAAAGGATTAACTTTATCAGACTGAATAATAAGCAATAAAGGGTGTGAGAATAAAATTGAATCGTTGAAGTGTGCATCATTGCTTCACTCTTAATAAAAGGGATAAAACGCAATGATTCTGTGATGAGCTAAATGAGCTGTACACAGACACAACAAGAACCTATCTTGTTATCATTGCATGTACAGACGTCATCAGCTTAAAAAGCGGTTTAGCATAACTGCTAGGTAGAACATCATCACCTGATATTATTTTACCTAACCAATAGCATTAAACAATACTTGGAATAAGGTTTATTTCTGCCCAAACCTTAAGTTTGGTATGGAACGAGGTTCCCTGCTGTTTAACAACCAGCGCGCCCCCCAGCGTGATAGGCCGACATTCGATTCTATTGCCATGATCCGCTGCTCGCTTCTCTCGTTTTAATTGCGAACCAATAAAAAAATCCCCAGCATTAC
>SLFB01000280.1 GCA_007124475.1 Vibrio sp.
GGATTTGGTTTTTCCAGCGTTGCCACATGGTGCCTTGGGCTATTGCTTGTTCTGAAGTAAAAATGACATCCGGTTTGGCGAATAGCACTTGTTCAATACTCACTTGGGGATAAGGAGATGGGCTATGCTGGAAAATATTCACCCCACCACAAAAAGTAAAAATCTCACTTGGCCAACTGCCTTGCGCTAGGGTGATGATGGGCTTCTCACTTAATTGGTAAAAATAACGTACATTATTAAGGTGGGCGTATTTCTGTCCGAGTTGAGCAAGCTGCTGGCGAAACTGATTGGCCGCTTGCATACCAAGTTTAGGGTCGTTGGCATACTGACTTAGTTTTTCGATATCGAGCGCAATATCATCTAACGTTTTTGGATCTGAATAAAAGAGTGGGATGCCGAGGCGAGCTAACTTATCGACCTCTCGCATAGCATTACCTTGTGGCCATACCACCACTAAATCAGGCTGTAAGGTCAAAATACGTTCAATGTTGATCCCTTGATAATTGGCGACTCGCGGTAAGCTTTGTGCTGATTCTGGGTAATCACTATAGTCACTCACTGCCACCAATTTATCTCCCAGTCCAGCGGCAAATATCAGTTCGGTGGCATGGGGTGCTAAGCTGATAATTCTTTCTGCAGCAGAGAGCGAGAAAAAAAACATAGAGCCAATTAGCCCAAGAAGTAAGCGGTAGTGCATTTATAATCCTTGATGAATGATAAATAACAGCAAACTCTGGCCGATTAACCACAGCCATAAACGGTGGGTTAGTAGCTGGTTTAATTGATCAATATGCAGATGGGATGGAACAATGCGCCCACCAATTTTTGCTCTTACCGCTTTTTGCTGACCATAAATGGCTGGGCCTCCCAGTGCTAAGTGTAACTTATTACCGATAGCGCACAGTAACCATCCTGGGCCTGGCAGTGGCCAAGAGCGACTTTGATTGAGCATTTGCGTCAAATTATAGTTAACATTTTCGCCCATCAGGATCAGTAAGCTAAATAAACGCAAAGGAACGATATCAAGCACTGCCACGGCGCGAATAACAGGCAAGCCAAAGGGCTGAAACTGTGGGCGAGAAGGTGACCAACAACGAGCTAATTCAACCATTAAGCGATAAATAAACGCGCCGATCCCTCCGAGTAATCCGTACCAAAATAGAACCCCAATTAGGTTACGGCCAATACTCATAGTGATGGTTTCGACACTGGCTTTACCTAAGCCAACTGGCGAAAGTGTTGCCGTTTCACGATTGACAAACGGCACCAATAAACCACGTGCTAGCGGTTTGTCTTGCTGTGCCAGCGCTTGACTCATCTGCTGGCTAAGCTTATTAGCACTGCGCCAATCGAGTGCTAACAGTAATAGCGCTAATTCAAACAGTTGTGGATGCCAAACCAAAGGTTGCAAAGCAATGCATAGTGCAACGGTGGGGATAATCATCAGCAGCCAAGCCAGCGTGCCGGAAATTAAACTTTGTTGATAACTGCTTGGTTTATTGACTTTCTCTGCCAATATCTCAGCAAATTTATGCCACAAAGTGATCGGATGGGCGGCGTGAGGGATAGGCAATAGCCAATGAAATAACAATGCGCCCCACATGACAAGTAGGGCACCTTGGGCATAAAAGGACTTGAATAATTCATCCATCAACAACAAGCTACTTTAGTAGTTCAACCATTTTTAGCACCATTGCTGAAGAGCTTTTTGCTGCTAGCGGCAAAAACTCATCAAAAGACAGCGGAGAAGCTTTATCTGCGACATCAGAAATAGCACGTACCACGACAAAAGGAACACCAAATTGGTGACAGGTTTGGGCAATCGCAGCGGCTTCCATTTCAACTGCCACTGTGGTTGGAAAGTGTTGACGAATAAAACTTTGTTTTTCTTCGCTGCAGACAAAGGCATCACCGGTACAAATCAATCCACGTACCGCGTGTTGGTTACCTAGCGCTTGCTCAGCGATAGACATGAGTTTGTCATCAGCAATGAAAGCGGCAGGTTGACCAGCCATTTGTCCGATTTCATAACCAAAAGCAGTCACATCAGCGTCATGGTGACGAACTTCGCTAGAAATGACTACATCGCCCATAGTTAAACTAGAATCGAAACCGCCCGCAGAGCCTGTGTTAATCACAACATCAGGTTGGTATTCACTGAGTAATAAAGCGGTGCCAACCGCAGCAGAAACTTTACCAATACCCGATTGGAGTAAGATAACCTCTGCACCATGTAATTGACCACTATAGTAAGTGCAGCCGCCTTTGGTGACTTCTTGGCGTTGATCGAGAGCATCTTTTAAAATAGCGACTTCTTGTTGCATCGCACCTATGATAGCAATTTTCATGTCATATCTCTTTTTAAGGCCTAAAACCGTGCCAGTTTACCATGTTCACTCGCTAACTCTAGAATTACTGTAATAGGCCCGCGTCGTTCATTTTTTGTCGTAATGTTTCCACTCGGCGGCGATTAACACCAAAATCGCTATAACCAACTCGTGATTCAGAGCGGACTTTTAATTGATCGTGCTCCAGTTTTAGTTCTAAATCATCAACAAAACGTAGCACTCGGGTGGTGCATTCAATTCGCAAGTAATCGTTCGTCTTTTCAACAACTTCAGCTCCGGGCAAGGTTAACGCAATGCGCTCAATTTGCTCAATGGTAACGCCGGGGCGAAGAATAAAGGGGGCGACAGTAAACTTTTCTCTCGTTTCTTGTGTGGAGACGCAGTTGGGTTTATTTCCGCAAGGAAGTGATGTTCTATCGATCATATTGGATGCAATGCCTTGGCTACAAGCCATAGTTAACAGTGATAAACTGATGATCATCAATGGTTTCACAACAATTTCCTATAGCGAATAAAATTTGAGCATAGCTGATATTTGCCGTGGAGGGTAACCCATTATACGGATGATTGACAATTTTGCGCTGATTAAGCTGATGATTTTCCTAGTTTCGGGACCAAGAACGCTAATATTGAGCGATGTTACTGATAAAAAAGGCTAACACTGGGTGTTAGCCTTTGAAGATCTTTTTCTACCTGCAACCCAAAGCGGTTTGGGTATATACCCTTCCTACTTGAAGCTGCAGGGGTGTTGGCTGCGTTCGTTCGCCCCAATCACATAGTCTATCTATGCTCATGGGGACTTACTCACTTGCCGCCTACCTGCAACTCCAAGTTGTTTGGGTATAGATAAAATGCTTACGCTGATAGCATTAAAGAATCATTGATCGATTCAAGCTGCGTGTTGCCCATCAAGTAAGCATCAATCGCTCTGGCAGATTCACGGCCTTCATTGATGCAGCGTACAACCAGTGATTGACCAGTGCGCATGTCGCCTGCGGCAAAGACCCCTTTTTGATTGGTGGCAAAGTTATCTGTCGCAACGTTACCGCGATCATCGAGTTTTATCGCCAACTGAGCGAGTACACCATGTGGCTCTGGATGTAAAAAGCCCATCGCGAGAAACGCCATATCACAAGGGATGACACGTTCTGTGCCTGCCACTTCGCGAAATTCTGGGCGCTGACCCGGCGCGGCCTCTTGCCAAACAATATCGGCAATTCTTAGGCCAGTCACTTGACCTTGATCGTTGCCAATGAATTCTTTAGTCAGAATATTCCAATGTCTTTCGCAGCCTTCTTCATGGGAAGTCGACGTGCGTAGAATCATCGGATATTGTGGCCATGGCATATTAGCTGGGCGTTTTTCTGGTGGCATTGGCATGATCTCGACTTGAGTGATGCTTGCTGCACCATGGCGATTAGACGTACCGACACAGTCTGAACCAGTATCGCCACCACCAATGACCACCACATGCTTGCCTTTGGCGTGAATCTCTTCACCTTTAAGATCCATATTGTTAGCGCGGCGATTATTTTGTCCGAGAAATTGCATTGCAAAGTAAACGCCTTGTAAATCGCGTCCCGGAATAGGTAAATCACGTGGCACGGTGGAGCCGCCAGTCAGCAAAATTGCATCGAACTCTTGGCGTAGCTGCTGAGCGTTAATATCAACCCCCACATGAGCATTCACCACAAATTCAACCCCCGCTTGAGCCATGAGATCGAGTTTGCGATCAATCACTGCCATGCTGAGTTTAAAATCAGGGATGCCGAAACGCAGTAATCCACCGACTTTTTCATCCCGCTCAAACACGGTGACCTGATGGCCAGCGCTGTTTAATTGCTCAGCGGCGGCTAATCCAGCGGGCCCAGAGCCGATGATCGCCACTTTTTTACCAGTCCGAGCACGAGGCGTTTTCGGCTTGGCATAGCCTTCTTGATAAGCCCGTTCAACAATGGTTTTCTCAATATTACAGATAGTAATGGGATCTTGATTGATACCTAGCACGCAAGCAGTTTCGCAAGGGGCTGGGCATACTCGACCAGTAAATTCAGGGAAGTTATTGGTTGAGCTTAAGATCTGCCAAGCTTCTTGCCAACTATCACGATAGACCGCATCATTAAATTCAGGAATGATGTTGCCGATTGGGCAGCCGCTATGACAAAACGGCACCCCACAGTCCATACAACGTGCTGCTTGTTGGTTGATTTTTTGGCCAAATTCTTTATTGAGCACAAATTCATGATTGTGTTTAATTCGCTCTGCTGGGTCGATCTTTTTTGGCAGCTCTCGACCAAACTCTAAAAATCCAGTTGCTTTACCCATTATACAGCCTCCGCTTTTTCCATTGACGCTGCGGCTTCCTTACGTTTTTCAAGTACGGCTTTATAGTCACGAGGCATGACTTTCACCACCGTGGCTAAGCTTTGCTCAAAATTATCGAGGAATGTTTGTGCCACTTCACTTCCTGTGAATTGAACGTGTTTAGTCAACATTTCTTTTAACAGCGCTTTATCTTCCGCTTCGATAGGGTCAAGATCGACCAGCTCAGCGTTGAGTTTTTGTGAAAAATCACCCGCTTTATCCCACACGTAAGCGATACCACCACTCATACCTGCGGCAAAGTTACGTCCAGTTGAACCAAGGATCACCGCAATACCGCCCGTCATATACTCACAGCCATGATCGCCGACACCTTCGACCACCACTTTAGCGCCAGAGTTACGCACGCAGAAACGTTCACCCGCTAAGCCTCGAATATAAGATTCACCAGAGGTAGCGCCATAGAAACAGACGTTACCAACCACGATATTATCTTCGGCAATTAAGCTGGCATTACGGTTAGGATACAGTACTAAGGTTCCGCCAGATAAGCCTTTACCCCAGTAGTCGTTCGCATCGCCCTCGACTTCAAAATGGACGCCTTTGGTCAAGAAAGCGCCAAAGGATTGCCCAGCACTACCGTTAAATTTAACCGTCATTGGCTGAGGTAGCCCTTGATCTTGATAGACTTTACAAATTTCGTTCGACAGCATGGTACCAGTACTGCGATCGGTGTTGATGATCGGCAGTTCGGTATTCACCGCCAAACCTTGCTCAAGCGCTGGTTTCGCTAACTGGATTAATTGACGGTCGAGGACATGCTCCAAGTTGTGATTTTGTGCGCTTTGGCAATAAATACCATCACCTTCACGGGCCGGCTCAAGATAGAGCAGGGGAGAAAGATCGAGGTTCTTGTATTTCCAGTGGCCCACATCATCACGTAATTTGAGTTTTTGCGCTTGTCCTACCATCTCATCAATGGTGCGAAAACCAAGCTCGGCCATGATCTCCCGCAGTCCTTGTGCCATATACTGGAAGAAAGTCACAACATCTTCCACACGACCATCAAAGCGTTCACGTAAGGTTTTGTTTTGAGTTGCGATACCCACAGGGCAGGTATTTTTATGACACTTACGCATCATGATGCAACCTTCCACCACTAAGGCGGCGGTAGCAACGCCCCATTCTTCGGCCCCCAGTAAAGTAGCGATAGCGATGTCACGCGGGGTTTTCATCTGTCCATCCGCTTGCACCACGATGCGGTTACGTAAACCGTTTTTAAGTAGTGTCTGATGGGTTTCAGCCAGACCAAGTTCCCACGGTAAACCAGTATGACGAATCGATGAAATAGGCGACGCGCCAGTTCCTCCGTCATGGCCTGCAATCAGCACCACATCGGCTTTCGCTTTAGCAACACCAGAAGCGATAGTGCCCACGCCAGCTTCAGAGACCAGTTTAACGTTGACTCGCCCTTTACGGTTGGCGTTTTTCAAGTCGAAAATCAGTTGCGCCAAATCTTCAATGGAATAGATGTCATGATGCGGTGGCGGCGAAATTAAGCCAACCCCTGGCGTTGAGTGACGAGTTGCACCAATCCAATCATCAACTTTATCTCCCGGTAGCTGACCGCCTTCACCAGGCTTGGCCCCTTGCGCCATTTTGATCTGAATTTCGTCGCTGTTGGTTAAATAGTAAGAGGTAACCCCAAAGCGTCCAGAAGCCACCTGTTTGATGGCTGAGCGTTCCCAGTCGCCATTCTCTTTACGAAGGAAACGCGCGGGATCTTCTCCTCCCTCACCAGAGTTGGAGCGTGCGCCCAAACGTTTCATGGCCACCGCTAATGTTGAGTGCGCTTCATGAGAGATCGA
>SLFB01000342.1 GCA_007124475.1 Vibrio sp.
TATGTGGAAGCCTATTTGGTCTTGCTCCGGGTGGAGTTTACCTTGCTACGAACTGTTGCCAGACGCACGGTGCGCTCTTACCGCACCCTTTCACCCTTACCTGATCTCCTAAGGAGCCATCGGCGGTCTTCTCTCTGTTGCACTTGTCGTAGGCTTGCGCCCCCCAGGCGTTACCTGGCACCCTGCTCTATGGAGCCCGGACTTTCCTCCCCCTTATCAGTCTCCCTAATACAAGATTAAGGGACGTCAATAAGGCAGCGACTATCCAGTCAACTCCGAGGGCGGATTCTATAGATAACCATAACGGCTGTCTAGCAACAATCAATCACCAAGCCCGAATTCATAGTAAGCGCTTAAAAAAACAGCGCTAATTTAGGTTTTCTAAGCCCCATTTGTATAACGCATTTTTTTTCAAGTTATAGATTTCCGCCGTTAACGCCGCGGCTTTTTTAAGAGGCAACTCTTTACTGAGAATCGCCAAGCTTCTCAAGGCTTCCTCTGGCAATTCAGCATTCGCCGCTTCTCTTGCACCATGCACCAGCAAAACCATTTCACCCCGCTTGCGGTTGTCATCTTGATTTATCCATTCAATCAGTTCGCCTAATGGTAAGCCTTGAATCGTTTCAAACGTTTTGGTTAACTCACGAGCCAACACTACCTGACGATCTGGCCCTAAGATAGCCAGCATATCTTGCAGGGATTCATCAATACGATGTGGCGACTCATAAAAAATGCAGGTGCGCGCGACTTTAGCTATTTCTAAAAACTTATCTTTGCGCCCTTTACTTTTCGCCGGTAAAAAACCTTCGAAACTAAAACAGTCTGAAGGTAAACCTGATGCACTTAACGCAGTAATGACCGCACAGGCTCCAGGTAATGGCACAACTTTAACACCCGCCTGACGACATTGATTGACTAAATGATAACCTGGGTCACTGATCAAAGGTGTTCCAGCATCGGAAACCAAAGCAATAGACTGGCCTGATAATAATTTATCAACTAATACTTGAGCTTTTTGCTGTTCATTGTGATCATGCAAGGGGAATGTTTTCGTTTGGATATTGAAGTGAGCCAGCAGCTTACCCGTGTGGCGAGTATCTTCGGCGGCAATGATATCGACCTGAGCGAGGACCTCAAGGGCTCGTTGGGTAATATCAGCTAGATTGCCAATTGGCGTTGGGACAATATAAAGGATTGCTCCATCAGCGGACACGGTTTTGTTATCTGTCATTTGTTTACCATCACTTCAACGTTTACTATAGAGACAATTTTACACGGAATTATGAAAGAACCTATGGCTATGAAAAACCATCAGAGACGCAGTGTAACACGCTTAGTCGCTCCTGTTGCATTAGCAATCATGCTTGCAGCCTGTTCGACCACACCATCCATCCCTGAAGTCGTGCAGATTACCGATCCTGCAACCCACTCAGCACAAAGTTATTTGATGCGAGCGGACAGCAGTCAAGGTGAATTACAAAATGACTGGCTAATCATGGCGCTAAAAGCGGCGGTCGCCAGTAGTGATACTCAACAAGCTGATTTGCTGATTCGACGCTTAGCAAAGCAAACATTGACCGATACTCAGCAAGCCGAGTGGCAGCTTGCTCGAGCTCAGCTAGCATTTGATCAGCGGCAATATCAAACGGCTCTCTCACAACTTAACTTTCCATTACAATGGCAACTAGCGACAAGTCAATGGCAGGCTTACCATCAGCTGAGAGCAAACAGTTTTACCGCGCTTAATCAGGCCTTTGCTGCTAATCGAGAGTTAGTGGCTTTATACCGCTTTGCACAACCTAATCAGCAGCAAGATTTGGCGCAGCAAATTTGGCACAACTTTAATCGTTATTCTAGCGAAACTCTCACTACACTAGAGCCTAAAGCCGAAGAGGACATTCTCGATGGTTGGTTACAGTTAGCTATTTACATGCAAACACTCGCCAACGATTTACCACAACTGCAAAATACCCTAAAGCATTGGTTGGCTGAAAACTCAGCTCATCCCGCGGCTCGCTATACGCCACCAGAGATTAAAGACGTGCTGGCTTTACATCTCGCCAAGCCTAAAAATACGGCCCTTTTACTGCCATTAACTGGGCGTTTTGCGAAGCAAGCGGAGCTAATCCGTGATGGATTCGTGATGGCGATGATGAATGATCAACAACGGGATCCTCAAGCAGCATTAATGATTGTTGACACTAACGCCAATAGTGTCGAAGACATTGATACCCTCTTGAACGAAAAACAGATCGATTTTGTCGTTGGCCCTCTCATCAGAGCCGACATTGAGACCTGGCAAGCCGCTCAAGCAAAGCGTCCGCAAAAAATTCCTACCTTAGCGTTAAACATTCCTGACACGCTAGCAACCAGCAGCGACTACTGCTATGTAACCCTATCACCGGAACAGGAAGTCGCACAGGCGGCTAAGCATTTGTTTACACAAGGTTTCCAATACCCCTTAATTCTCGCACCACAAGGAAATTATGGCGATCGGGTTGTTGAAGCCTTCAATCAAGAGTGGCAAAAACATAGCTCACATCCGGTTGCGGTCAGCCTTTTTAATGACCGACGCCAATTGCAGCGTAATATTAATCAAGTCTTTGGTTTACAAGCCAGCCAACAAAATATCGCTCAAATGAATAACCTTTTGGGAATGAACTTACAAAGTCAGCCAAGAAGTCGACGTGATATTGATGCGGTGTATATTGCGACTGGAATTGCTGAGTTAACGTTAATTAAGCCGTTTATTGAAGTGGCTATTAACCCAGATACGCGGCCACCGAAACTATTTTCAAACTCAAACAGTCACAGTAGTGGCCGACAATTTGAAGACCTAACGGGGATCACTTTTAGTGATATTCCTTTGTTACTGGAAACAGAAAGTAGTTTAGCGCGTGAAGTTGCTCAACTATGGCCTCGCGCTTCTAATGCCGATCAACGCTTAAAAGCACTCGGAATGGATGCCTATCAATTAATGTTAGAGTTACCACTAATGAAAGTCATTGAAGCTCATACCATTGTCGGGCAAACCGGCTTACTCAGTATTGATGAGCGATGTGTGGTGCAACAAGAAATGAGCTGGGCTGAGCATGGGGCTCTTTAATCAGCGTCGAGCAGGACAACATTATGAAACCATGGCGGCAGATTACCTCACCCGCCATCAGCTACAACTGATTGAAAAGAATTTCACCACCCGAGCGGGGGAAATTGACTTAATCATG
Organism: Vibrio sp.; assembly: GCA_007124475.1. Lineage (GTDB taxonomy): Bacteria > Pseudomonadota > Gammaproteobacteria > Enterobacterales > Vibrionaceae > Vibrio. The sequence goes on from SLFB01000342.1 coordinate 3,225, forward strand.
CGCCATGGTTCATGCTTGGTGTTTGTCGAAGTTAAATATCGTAAAAATCAAGCTTATGGCCATGCTGCTGAAATGGTCACCACCAGCAAAAAATCTCGCTTGATCAAAGCGGCAAATTGGTGGATGCTCAAGCGCGGCCTTAATGCCGATACTACTGATTTTCGTTTCGATGTCGTAGCCATTCATCAAAATGGCCTAGATATTGAGTGGATAAAAAACGCAATAACCCAAGGATAATCAATCAATGCTCGATAGCATTAAAGACAGTTTTACCGAAAGTATTCAGATCCAAATTGCAGCCGCCGAAGCTTTACCTGATGCGATTATGCACGCAGCTCAAGCCATGGTTGTAACACTACTTAATGGAAATAAGATCCTTTGTTGCGGTAATGGTGGGTCTGCCGCCAATGCTCAGCAATTCGTGTCTTGCTTACTTAACCGTTTTGAAACCGAGCGTCCCAGCTTACCAGCCATGGCACTGACCGCCGACAATACGACATTGACCGCCGTCGCCAATGACTACCATTATCAAGAGATCTTCTCCAAGCAAGTCCGAGCGTTTGGTCAAGCGGGAGATGTACTACTAGCCATATCTACCAGTGGTAATAGCAAAAATATCATTAAAGCCATGGAAGCTGCGGTTACCCGTGATATGACCATTATTGCTTTAACTGGTAAAGATGGTGGTGAAATGGCCGGCTTACTGGGTGAAAATGATGTTGAAATCCGTATTCCATCTCACCGTACGGCTCGAATTCATGAAGTTCATATGGTTACTCTGCACTGTTTGTGTGATTTAATTGATCAAGTGTTATTCCCGGCTCATGATGAATAAAGCGATGCAAAAACCACGTTTTTATCTGTTATCTTGGCTAATTGTCTGCCTAAGCTCTCTATTAGTTGGCTGTGCTGGTGTGGTCGTGGCTGGCGGGGCTGCCGCTGTTAACATTGCGATAGATCCTCGCTCTCCGACTGAATTATGGCAAGATAAAAACCTAGAGCTTGAAATTATTGGCCTTGCCAATAAACCTCCGTTTAGAGGGCAAGCTCGTATTACTTCTAGCTCGTTTCGAGGCACAGTAATATTAATTGGCCAAGCTCAACATGCCGAGCTACTTGAAGACTTTATTCACCAGGTAGAGAACATTCAAGGTGTGCGCCATTTACATAATCAAGTGAGAATTCAAGCTCCATTAACGGCTGGGCAAATTAGTAATGATGCTTGGATAACCACCAAAGTAAAAGCGGCGCTCGCAACCAATCCTGAATTACGCAGTGTCAAGATCTCAGTGATGACTGAAAATAGAGAAGTCTTCCTACTCGGCTATGTTAACTCGGCTCATGCCGATGCTGCCACTGAGGTAGCAAGAAATGTTTCAGGGGTAAAACAAGTTATTCGAGCTTTCGAATATGCTGATTAATACCCTCATCATTTACCCGGCGCAACCCATCTATTAGTCATGGTTCACCGGCAACAAAAAAGCAGCCATAAGGCTGCTTTTTTGTTGTATATCGAAACTCGTGTAGAGAATAAGTCAATTCATCACTATTACATAGACAGGCTATGTGATAGGGCTATAAACGAAAATAACTAACACCGCTGCTACTGTAAGTCAGGTGTGCATCGTTTATTTTATGACTCGTAAACTCGGTCTACCTTTAGGTTTGTCAGATTCTTGGTTATTTTCAGAACCTTGGTCAGCAACCTCTTGAACACTGGCTATCTCAGGTGCAAAACCTGTAGATTGCTCACTCATATTGGTCAGCATATCTTGATAACTGGCTTCAGGTTCAAACATAGTGCCTGCACCATTTTCACGAGCATAAATCGCTTGTACCGCGTACATAGGTACAACCACTAAATGAGGTCGCCCGCTAAAGCGAGCGCTGAACGTAACATCCTCATTACCTAGCTCTAAATTCCCAACCGCACGAGGAGCAAGATTAAGAATAATCTGACCATCTTGTACGAATTCCATAGGAACACGAACGCCCGGGAGTGTTGCATCTACCACTAAATGCGGTGTGAGTTCATTGTCTAACAACCAATCATAAAACGCACGAAGCATAAAAGGTCGACGGGGTGTCATTTTTTCAATATCCATACGGCACCGATTAACGCGACAAACGCATCTCACGCTCAGCTTCAGTTAAAGAAGCAAGGAAAGAGTCACGCTCAAAAACACGGTTCATGTAAACTTTTAATTCTTTTGACCCAGGGCCAATTAACTCAATACCCAACACAGGTAAGCGCCAAAGTAGCGGAGCTAAGTAACAATCGATCAAGCTGAATTCTTCGCTCATGAAGTACTCGTACTCAGCAAAAACAGGTGCTAAGGTCAGTAAATCATTACGTAACTTATTACGAGCAGCTTCAGATTCAGTTGCACTACCACGGATAATTTTATCCGCCAAAGAATACCAGTTTCTTTCAATACGATAGATCATCAAACGCGTATTTCCACGAGCCACTGGATAGACTGGCATCAGTGGAGGATGAGGAAAACGCTCATCTAAATATTCCATGATGATTTTTGAATCGTACAGTGCAAGCTCACGGTCAATCAGTGTAGGCACTGATTTATAAGGGTTTAACTCAATAAGCTCAGCCGGTAAATTCGTTTCGTCGACCAGTTCAACTTCAACACTGACGCCTTTTTCAGCAAGCACAATACGTACCTGATGGCTATACATATCAGACGCACTCGAAAATAGAGTCATCACAGAACGTTTATTGGCAGCTACAGCCATGGAGCCCTCCAGCATACACAGATAAGAATAAAAACAACGGAAAAGCCATTGCTTAAGATAAATAAAAATTAGCGTCAAATAATAGCACATTTAGTGGCCATCACGCTAATGTTCTTTGTTCAAGGTAGAGATATGCGAATCGGATATAAGGTTACGCATACAAAAAAGCCCAGCATATGCTGAGCTTTTTAAACCACAATCCAGCCGAAGCTGAAGGATAATCTTAATAAAAAGATTAACGCTTAGAGAATTGAGGTTTACGACGTGCTTTACGTAGACCAACTTTCTTACGCTCAACGCAACGTGCATCGCGAGTAACGTAGCCAGCTGCACGTAATGCAGGACGTAGTGATTCATCGTACTCCATAAGAGCGCGAGTGATACCGTGACGGATAGCACCTGCTTGACCAGAAATACCACCACCTTTAACAGTGATGTATAGGTCAAATTTCTCTGTCATTTCAACTAGCTCAAGTGGCTGTTTAACCACCATGCGCGAAGTTGGACGACCGAA
>SLFB01000248.1 GCA_007124475.1 Vibrio sp.
AGAGTAATACGAGCTTCTTCAAATTGAGCTTGTAGCTCTTCTACGCTAACTTTTGAAGCTAATGCAGCTTCTGCAACTTCATTAGCGAACGCTAGGAAGTTACCATCTTTTGCTACGAAGTCTGTTTGACAGTTGATTTCAACTAAAGCAGCAACACCATCGGCTTCTTTGATGATAATTGCACCTTCAGCTGCAACATTACCTGCTTTTTTAGCTGCTTTTGCAGCACCGCTTTTACGCATATTTTCGATAGCGAGTTCGATATCACCGTTGGTCTCAACCAGTGCTTTCTTACATTCCATCATACCTGCGCCTGTACGTTCGCGCAGTTCTTTTACTAGAGCAGCAGTAACAGCCATTCTCTATTCCTCAGTTGATTCAGGGTTAAAAATTGGGGGCCTAACTAGTTGGCCCCCAATACTAACGAAAACCTACCCCATAAAAACTCAGATGGGACAGGCATAACTCAGAGCCGTATTATTCAGCTTCTACAAAGCCGTCTTTTTCAGCAGCAACTGCAGCATCTTTGTTACGACCTTCGTTAACGGCTTCAGCAGCAGCGTTCAAGTATAGTTGAACAGCGCGGATCGCATCGTCGTTACCAGGAATAATGTAATCAATACCGTCTGGGTTAGAGTTAGTATCAACTACTGCAAATACTGGAATACCTAGATTATTTGCTTCTTTAACTGCAATATGTTCGTGATCAGCATCGATAACGAATAGTGCATCTGGCAAGCCACCCATGTCTTTGATACCACCTAGAGATTTCTCTAGTTTGTCCATTTCACGAGTACGCATTAGCGCTTCTTTCTTAGTTAGCTTGTCAAAAGTACCATCAGTTGCTTGAACTTCTAGCTCTTTAAGACGCTTGATTGACTGACGAACTGTTTTCCAGTTAGTTAGCATACCACCCAACCAACGGTTGTTTACGTAGTATTGGTTGCTTGCAATTGCAGCTTCTTTAACTGCTTCAGAAGCAGCACGCTTAGTACCTACAAATAATACTTTACCTTTTTTGTCACCGATCTTAACTAGCTCAGCTAGTGCTTCGTTGAACATAGGTACCGTTTTTTCTAGGTTGATGATATGAACTTTATTACGAGCACCAAAAATGAATGGCTTCATTTTTGGGTTCCAGTAACGGGTCTGGTGACCAAAGTGAACACCAGCTTTAAGCATATCGCGCATTGATACAGTTGCCATTGAATAATCCTCTATGGGGTTAGGCCTCCACATCCCCCATGCTTCCGACTTCTTAGCAATAAATACTAGAAGCACCCCGGATCATGTGTCGGAATGTGTGTGATTTAAAATAAAAGTGATTGAAATCGATTAGTATCGCCACTGAGTGAAGAAAGCCAAGCGATTTTCCGGCGCGTTTATACCATATTTACCACCGATCTGACTAGTAAAAATTATTTAAGCGGCTTTGCTTGTTTGGCTATTTTCTTGCGCTTCCGTTTCTCACTGATACAATATTGTGGTTAGCACCAAGTGCCAAGAACATGAATAGAGAAAGCCGATGTCTGTAAAAATTAAAAATGCTCAAGAAATAGAAAAAATGCGTGTTGCTGGACGACTAGCCGCGCAAGTATTAGAAATGATTGAACCCCATGTTAAGCCAGGGGTGACCACAGAGCAGCTAAACCAACTCTGTCATGATTATATCACCCAAGTGCAAAATGCCATTCCAGCTCCGCTCAATTATCACGGTTTTCCGAAGTCTATCTGCACCTCTATCAACCACATTGTTTGTCACGGTATTCCTGCAGAACAAGACAGTCACTTTGGCCAATTAATCCGTCCTGCCATCCTAAAAGATGGTGATATTTTAAATATTGACATTACGGTCATTAAAGATGGTTACCATGGTGATACCTCAAAAATGTTCCTCGTTGGTGAGGTTCAACCTGCTGATAAGCGACTATGTCTAGTGGCTCAAGAATGTTTATATTTAGCGTTGAAAAAGGTTAAACCTGGAACACAACTTGGTGAAATCGGCACTGCGATAGAAAAGTACATCAAGACTAATAACAAAAATAACCCACGCGCTAAGTTCTCCATTGTGCGCGATTATTGTGGTCATGGTATTGGCGCTGAGTTTCATGAAGAGCCTCAAGTCGTTCATTACAAAAATAATGATCGCACTATTTTACAAGAGGGGATGATTTTTACTATTGAGCCAATGATCAATGCCGGTAAATTTGGCTGTCGTCTTGATGATGAAGATAACTGGACCGTTTATACCGCTGATAATAAAAATTCAGCCCAGTGGGAGCATACTATTTTAGTGACCGCTGACGGTTGTGAAATTCTTACCTTGCGTGAAGAAGAAACGATTCCCCGTATTTTCCACAACGCCTAGTTCTCTGCTAAATTTAGGTTAAGGGGGGGGCGGGCTCTTGCGAGTCAGTTCCCCCTAGACCCACATGACATTTGCTCCTCGCCAGTAATATTCAAAGCCTTTATCCTGAACCAATAAGCCACAAGTCGCTTAAAGATCCGCTCAAAATCTCAACAGCGCCAATTCAGTATGCTTGAGCTTAATGCTCAATTTCTGTTAGATTGTCAGCTCGACCAGAGTTCACCTTTATTGCATGGATCGCTCTACTATGGCTTATTTATCTCCGCTTAACTTTACAGACCAGCAGCTCACGGTCGAAGAACTCAAACAACAATTAGAGTTGTTTTCAACCTATCAACGTGATGCGTTTTTATCTCGTCATCCAGTGCATGATCTGGTTACTGGCCGCGCGGATTATATCGATCTACTACTGAATCGTTTATGGCGCTATTTTGCCTTTGATACCATGAGCGACCTATGTTTAACCGCTGTCGGTGGATACGGTCGAGCCGAGTTACACCCATTGTCTGATATTGATATCCTAGTGGTTTCAGCTCAACCTTTAAACGAAGAGATAGGTAGTAAAGTCAGCCAGTTTATTACCTTATTATGGGACTTGCGCTTAGAAGTTGGCCATGCTGTGCGGACTGTTGAAGAGTGCATAAGCATTGGTAATCAGGATTTAACGGTAGCCACCAATCTACAAGAAGCCCGTTTATTATGCGGGAATGAAAGCATTTTCCAACAGCTGCAAACGACTATCGAAAGCGACAGCTTCTGGCCCAGTGAATCCTTTTATCGCGCTAAAATTCAAGAACAACGTGAGCGCCACGCCCGATATCACAATACCGCCTACAACCTTGAGCCAGATATTAAATCGACGCCTGGTGGCCTGCGAGATATCCATACCTTAAGCTGGGTTGCTAGACGCCATTTTGGCGCAAAATCTCTCTACGAAATGAGCCGATTTGGCTTCTTAACCGATGCAGAGTTTCGCGAGTTAGCTGAATGCCAAGAATTCTTATGGCGTGTTCGTTTTGCTCTCCACTTAGAGATCAAACGCTACGATAATCGACTCGGCTTCGCTCATCAGGCACAAGTCGCAGAACACCTCGGTTTTACTGGTGAAGGCAATCGTGCAGTAGAAAAAATGATGAAAGAATTCTATCGCACGTTGCGGCGCGTTTCTGAGCTCAACAAAATGCTGCTTAAACTCTTTGATCAAGCCATTCTTAATCATGGTCAAGCAGTGAAAGCGGAGCCTATAGATCAAGATTTTCTACGCCGTGGAAAATTCATTGAAGCACGTAAGCCCGCTTTATTTCAGGCACGGCCAGAGACCATTCTAGATTTATTTCTGCATATGGCCAATGACTCACGAATTGAAAGTGTTAGTCCGGCTACCATGCGTCAATTACGTACTGCTCGCCGTCGCTTGAACAAGTTTTTACACACCATACCTGCGGCACGAGAAAAATTCATGGCACTGACCCGTCACCCCAACGCCTTACACAAAGCATTTGGTCAAATGCATAAACTCGGTGTCTTAGCTGCTTATCTACCGCAGTGGAGTCAAATCGTTGGTCAAATGCAATTTGACCTATTCCATGTTTACACCGTTGATGAACACAGTGTTCGTTTACTTAACCATATTCAATTATTTAACGATCCAGCGAATCATTCTCGCCATCCCATTTGCTGTGAAATATTTCCTAAAATACAAAAAAAAGAACTATTGATCTTAGCGGCTATTTTCCATGATATTGCTAAAGGTCGAGGGGGAGATCACTCTGAAATTGGCGCACAAGAGGCATACGATTTTTGTATCGAACATGGGTTATCGAAACCTGAAGCGAAATTGGTGGCTTGGTTAGTACAACATCATTTATTAATGTCTGTCACCGCCCAACGACGAGACATTTACGATCCAGAAGTGATCATTGAATTTGCAAAACAAGTGCGAGATGAAGAACACCTTGAATATTTAGTCTGCCTAACCGTAGCGGATATCTGCGCGACAAACCCCGATCTATGGAACAGTTGGAAGCGCACCTTACTCGCCGAGCTTTTTTACTCTACTCAAAGAGCATTACGTCGCGGGCTCGAAAACCCGGTGGATGTCCGCGAGCGGATTCGCCATAATCAACAACTGGCTTCGGCTATTCTTCGTAAAGAGGGCTTTCATCCTCATCAAATAACCAGCTTATGGCAACGTTTTACCGCTGATTATTTCTTGCGTCATACTCATAAACAAATTGCTTGGCACGGCACCCATATTTTACAGCATCAGCGGCCAAACGAACCGCTGATCTTAATCAGTAAAAAAGCCACCCGCGGGGGCAGCGAGATTTTTGTCTACACGCAAGATCAAGCTGCATTATTTGCCACTGTGGTAGCAGAATTAGATCGACGAAATTTAAGTGTTCACGACGCGCAAGTTATGACCAGTAAAGATGGCTATGTGCTCGATACCTTTATGGTACTCGATCAACATGGCCAAGCCATTGCCGAGAATCGTCATCAAGCTTTGACAAAACAGTTAGGAAGAGTACTTAGCAATCCATGCCCCCCTAAGCTTAAAACTCGTCGCATTCCACGTAATTTGCAACATTTTACTGTGCGCACTCAAATAGACTTTTTACCTACGAAGGGAAATAAACGCACACTAATGGAACTGGTGGCTTTGGATACACCGGGGTTATTGGCCACCATAGGGGCGACATTTTCTGAACTGGATTTAAATTTACATGGCGCGAAAATCACGACTTTGGGTGAAAAAGCCGAAGACTTGTTTATTTTAACGAACACTCAGGGGCTTAAACTTAGTAACGAGCAACAATCCATATTACGAGAGCGGCTGATCAGCAATATCACTCAGTTAACCTCATCACATCAAGAAGCCTCATAATTAGGAGAAAAAGATGTATCCACATTTAAAAAGCTTAGGGATTGAGCATCTTGATAGTATTGAACGTTATTCATTACGCCAAGAAGCGCAAAAAGATATTTTAAAAATCTACTTTAAAAAACAAAAAGGTGAGCTGTTCGCGAAAAGCTTAAAGTTTAAGTACCCACGACAAACTAAACCAGTCGTCATTGATAGTGGCAGTCGCCATTACCAGAATGTTAGTGAAATCAACCGTAACCTTACTTTAGTGATTGATGAGCTCAATCAACTGACTCAACAACCATCGCTCACCGCTGCTGATATTAAAGTGAAAATTCTCGCCGACCTGCGCCACTTGGAAAAAGTGGTAGCAAGTAAAATCGCCGAAATTGAAGCGGATTTAGAAAAGCTTTAAATTGAAAACCATGTCCAAACCACTTGCAGTTGCAGGTAGGGGCAGTAAATTCATCGCCATGATCATAGACAGACTATGTCATTGGGGTAAACGAACCTCGCTCCCTGCCGCTTCAAGTAAGAAGGGTACTGCACTAACCAAGCCAACCAGCCCAATAACCAAGTCCATAAAGTGCCACGCCTGCCATTACCCCTGCGACGATATCATCTAACATGATGCCAAATCCGCCTGCAACACGCTTATCTAACCAGCCAATTGGCCAAGGTTTTACCATGTCAAAAAATCGAAATAAAACAAAGCCACTTAAGATCCATTGCCAATCGAAAACCGGGATCTGCAAAAGAGGCACAACAGCCATGGTAATCCAAAAACCAGCAAATTCATCCCATACAATCGAGCCATGATCGTGAACCTGCATATCATCTGAAGTTTGCTGACAAATCTTCACCCCAATGACACAACTAAGAATCACTGCCAGAGCATATAACCACAGTGGCAACTGAACTAACACCAGATAAAAGGGAATCGATGCTAAGGTGCCCATAGTGCCGGGGATGATAGGTGATAAACCACTACCAAACCCAGTAGCCAATAAATGCCAAGGGTTACCCAGTGAAAGTCGCTTGAGCGGATTATTCATACCTACTCCTTAAAATGATCGTAGCCATTAACACACCAATCTATTTTCTGGCCATGTTCAAGTAACTCAAAAGTCCCTTGCGGACGAATCTGACCAATACAAGTAATCTCAGTCGCAGTATGAGCGAGCGCACTGGCCAACGACCCCTTGTTTTCTTCAGGTACGGTAAAACAAAGCTCATATTCTTCTCCGCTGGTTAACGCATACTGCTGGGCTTGCGTTAATTGACCAGTAAATGCGATCAATTCATTCGATAATGGTAGCGACTCTAACGCTAGGCTAGCACCAACCTGAGAGCGGTTGAGAATATGACCTAAATCAGCCACTAGACCATCAGAGATATCAATCGCTGAAGACGCTAATCCTAACAATGCCTGCCCTGCTAATACTCTAGGCGTTGCCATATAATGGCGTTGCTCTAAACACCGAGCATAAGGTAATTCGCGTTTTGTACTATCTAAGATAACGTCAAGACCAGCCTTGCTATCACCTAAACAACCCGTGACATAAATCCAATCACCGACTTTGGCTTGCGAGCGTAATAAAGCGTGTTCTTGCGGTACAAAACCATGAATAGTCAATGTAATCGTCAGTGGGCCTTTCGTCGTATCCCCACCAATCAATTGCAAATTATAATAATCCGCCAATTCAAAAAAAGCATCACAAAAAGGGGGTAACCAATTCGAATCAATCTCTGGTAGGCTCAATGCCATTGATACCCATGCTGGAGTGGCTCCCATAGCAGCAAGATCACTGAGATTAGAGGCTAAAGCCTTATGGGCAACCCAAGCGGGATTTGCATGGTGTAAAAAGTGGGTGCCGGCGACCAATGTATCTGTGCTGATCGCGACCCGAACATTATCAGGTACTTTTACAATCGCACAATCATCACCCAACGCCAGATCCACGTCTTTTCTTAACATTTGGCGAGATGCCAAATAACGCTCAATAAAGTTAAACTCACTTAACATTTATCTCTCTCTTGCTAACTCGAGTCAACCATCATCACTGATGATAATTTCGCTTACTGTAAATATCGCTAACGCTATGATGACAGATGCGATTGATACTGGATGGTATCTAAAAAAAAGGTCAGCAATTGCTGACCTTTTTGTCAAAAGTGGATTAGGCTTTCTTACGCACATGTGGAGCAGCTTTATCAAGCACTCCATTAATAAATTTGTGGCTATCTTCTGCTGCAAAAGCTTTTGCCAGCTCGATGGCTTCATTTATCACAACTTTGTAAGGTACATCATCACGTCGAGTCATTTCGTACATAGCAAGGCGCAACAGAGCAAGCTCCATCATGTCAAGGTCTTGCATTGGACGAGAAACAAAAGGACGTAACTTGCTATCTAATTCAGCATGATTTAATACTACACCGACAAGCAAATCGCGAAAGTAGACAACATCTGTTTGCGGAACGGCAAGTGCTGGCTCGTTGGCATGATGCTCTTCTTCATCATACTTTCCATTGGACAAGAACTGCTCTTCAATAGTCGCCACATTCTCTTTAGTAATTTGCCATGAATATATGGCTTGTAGCGCAAATTGACGTGCATTACGACGTGCGGCTGGTTTCACACTGGCCCCCATTAGGAATCTATTTCACAAAGAACGTTTATCATCTCAAGTGCGCTGAGTGCCGCTTCGGCACCTTTATTACCAGCCTTGGTTCCCGCGCGTTCAATAGCTTGATCGATAGTATCAACAGTTAGTACACCAAATGCGACTGGAATACTAAACTCCATCGACACTTGCGCTAACCCTTTATTCATTTCACTACAAACATAGTCAAAGTGTGGTGTTCCACCACGAATAACCGAGCCTAATGACACAATTGCATCAAACTTACCTGTTTTTGCAACACGTTGAGCCACTAGTGGCAATTCCACGGCACCAGGACAACGCACAACGGTAATATTATCATCACTGACTTGACCATGACGCTTTAAAGTATCGATGGCACCTGACAGTAAACTTTCGTTAATAAAACTGTTGAAACGAGAAATCACAATTGCAACTTTAGCGTGGGGTGCTGGGAAACCACCTTCGATCACTTTCATAAGCTTTCCTTTAACTCTGTTCATCAAGTGAGAATCGCGGGATTCTAGCACAAATTTGTGAACGATATCTAATAGTAATTTGCCGCACAGCGGCGGCAAGTTCAGTATAAATCACTGGGTATATACCCAAACCACTTGGAGTTGCAGGTAGGCGGCAAGTGAGTGACAAATTTGTCTGGAACAAATTTGAACAGCCGTAGGCTGGCCTGCGGTGAGAGCCACGGATGGCTCTCATAGTCCCCATGAGCATAGATAGACTATGTGATTGGGGCGAACGAACGTAAGCCAACACCCCTGCAGCTTCAAGTAGGAAGGGTATAAGCCAAGCGCGGCAATTACTCGGCTACGTATTCCACCACATTTAGACCAAAGCCACCCAGTGCGTGGTAACGCTTATTCGCGGCTGAAAGTAAACGCATATCACTAATACCTAAATCCGCTAAGATCTGCGAACCTACGCCTACTCGTCTTGATGTACCTTGTTTTTTAGCCATAGTGGGTACGATGCCTTTATCTTGTTGTTCAAACATTTTCACGCGGTGAATTAAAAGCTCGCTTGATTCCTCATTACCAAGAATCACCAACACCCCGCCTTCTTGCCCAATGCGTTGCATCGCTTTGTCTAACGTCCAACTGCGATCAGCACTGCGATCACTGTGCAATAAGTCGGTAAAGGTATCTTGTAAATGCACTCGAACCAATGGAACCTGCTGCTCTGCCACTGATTTGCGTAACGCAAAATGAATTTGATTATCGATGATATCGCGATAAGTCACTAACTCAAATTCACCAAATTCGGTAGGTAACTGACACTGAGCAACCCGCTCTATGGTGGTTTCTGTATGATTGCGATACTCAATTAAATCTGCAATGGTACCTAACTTAATGCCATGCTTTTGTGCAAAAACTTCTAAATCAGGGCGACGAGCCATGGTGCCATCATCATTGAGAATTTCCACGATCACTGATGCAGGCTCTAACCCCGCTAAGCGAGCTAAATCACAACCAGCTTCTGTGTGTCCAGCGCGAGTAAGAACCCCGCCATCTTGGGCGGCTAATGGAAAAATATGCCCAGGCTGTACTAAATCTGCAGCTTTGGCGTCTTTAGCCACAGCCGCTTGCACCGTGCGTGCGCGATCGGCAGCAGAGATACCTGTGGTGACCCCTTCTGCTGCTTCAATCGAGACAGTAAAGTTGGTGGTATATTGAGCATTATTATCTTGGACCATTGGTGCCAGGCCCAGATGCTGACAGCGACTTTTAGTCATGGTTAAACAGATCAGTCCACGACCGTGAGTTGCCATAAAGTTGATCGCTTCTGGAGTAATATGCTCCGCCGCCATGATTAAATCACCTTCATTTTCACGATCTTCATCATCCATTAGGATGACCATTTTACCTAAACGAATATCTTCGATAATTTCCTGCGGGGTACTAATTGACATCACGCTTGTCCTATTTTTGAGTCTTGTTACCTAACGTTACTTAGCTATGCGATTGTCCAGTTTGGTTATTGCATAGCCTAGATGAATTAGGCAAAGCCATTTTGTTGTAAGAATTCTATCGTCATACTGGAAGTGGGAGCGCCATCATTCTGCTTAGCAAGCAATAAACGTTCTAAATAACGCGCAAGGAGATCCACTTCAAGATTAACACGTCGACCAGGCTGAAAGCCGTCAATCGTCGTCTCCAGTGAGGTATGGGGGACTATGGTTAATTTAAAGGCATTCGGGCGTAGTGCATTAACCGTTAAGCTGATACCATCCACGGTAATCGAGCCTTTTTCAGCCACATATTTGGCAATCTCATTTGGCATCGCTACCCATAATTCAATCGCTCGCCCCACCCATTGCCGTTCAATAATTTCTCCGACACCATCAACATGGCCAGAAACAATATGACCACCAAAACGTGTCGTGGCTAACATGGCTTTTTCTAAATTCAGTTTTTCACCAATGTGATAATCAGCAAAAGCGGATTTATTGAGAGTTTCTAAAGATAAATCGGCATAATACCTACTCTTAGCTAACTCAACGACGGTTAAACAGACACCGTTGGTAGCAATACTATCACCTAGTTTAACATCACTGAGATCCAGCATGCCCACATCAACCGCTATGGTCACATCTTGACCTTTGCGGTTAATTTCAGCCAAAGTTCCAACGGCTTCTATAATTCCAGTAAACATAGTAATTTATCTTATTGCCTTGATTGTAAAGTGGCGGTTAAGCGCAGATCCGCTCCGACCATGCGACAGTCTTGAATATCCAAGTCAAGACATTGATCCATACTGGTCAACCCTAGGGCTCCAAATAGCCCTCTTCCATCACTGCCCATGATCTTAGGAGCAAGGTAGATGATCAGCTCATCAACTAACTCTTGTTCGAGCAAACTCTTCGCTAGCTTAGCTCCGGCTTCAACCCATAGATGATTAATATTATGCTGCTCTGCAAGGCCACGTAATACATCGCTCAGTTCCAGTTGCTGCTGATCATTGACCGGGACACATAAATCAGCATCTCGTTCGGCCACACGAATAATCGGCGCAGAATGGTTATAAAGTGCTAGCTCAGGGGTTAATTGCTGCTGGCGATCTAAAATAACTCGAGTTGGTTGACGTAATTCGTGCTGGGGATAGAGCTGGCGAATAGAATCAGGAAGCTCAGCCCAGCGAACCGTTAATGATGCGTTATCGGCAATCACGGTTTGACTGGTTGATAACACGGCTCCAGCCTGGGCGCGATAAGCTTGAACATCCTGACGAGCCGCAGCAGAGGTAATCCATTGACTTTGGCCATTAGCGAGAGCAGTCTGCCCATCAAGGCTGGCCGCTAACTTAAGTTGCACATAGGGTAGCCCCGTTTGCATCCGCTTAATAAAAGCCGAGTTTAACGCTTTCGCATCCGCCTCTAATAAGCCCACCGCGACTTCAATCCCCGCTTCACGTAATCTATTGATACCACGCCCAGAGACTTGAGGATTAGGGTCTTGCATGGCACAAATAACTTTTGCCACTCCAGCTTGAATTAACCCCTCAGCACAGGGGGGTGTACGACCATAGTGAGAGCAAGGCTCTAGGGTTACATAAGCCGTTGCGCCACGTGCGAGCTCCTTTGCCATACGTAAGGCATGTACTTCTGCGTGCGGTTGACCTGCACGGTAATGAAACCCCTCACCGACGATTTTCCCCTGCTGAGTAATCACGCATCCAACTCGCGGGTTTGGTGCCGTAGTAAAACGACCAGCCTCGGCAAGCTTAATGGCTCGTGCCATCATCTGGTGGTCTGTAATAGAAAAATGCGACATAGTTAGGCTCAATTTCAATTTTCTAACTTGGCGATTTCTTCGCCAAATTCACGAATATCTTCAAAGCTACGATAAACGGATGCAAAGCGAATATAAGCAACTTTATCCAACTCTCTCAGTTGTTCCATCACTAAATTACCAATTAACTCACTCGGCACCTCTCGCTCACCGGTCGCTCGCAAGGTTGATTTAATCGTACTAATAGCAAGCTCGATCGCATCGGCACTAACAGGGCGTTTTTCTAATGCTCGACGCATACCACCACTCATTTTATCTTCATCAAAAGGTTCACGGTTACCATTTGATTTAATCACCCGCGGCATGACTAACTCTGCGGTTTCAAATGTGGTGAAACGTTCGCTACAAGTTAAACATTGCCGCCGACGGCGTACTTGATGACCATCAGCCACGAGACGTGAATCGATAACTTTTGTTTCGTTTTCAGAGCAAAAAGGACAATGCATATTACCTCCATAGCAAGGCAGCCAGTGTACCGGAAATAGGAATGCGAACCAAAGAAAAAGGGGCTATTTAGCCCCTTTAAACCTGGATTTCATCAATTTTGTTAAGCGCCTCTCCTCTCTGAAACGAGAATCGATAGCAAACTGATCTGACTTTAATTACGTGACAAATAATCGCCGCGGCCAACCCACTTATAACTGGTTAATTCCTCAAGCCCCATTGGTCCACGAGCGTGCAGTTTCTGAGTGGATACTGCAACCTCAGCACCAAGGCCAAATTGAGCACCATCGGTAAAACGGGTTGACGCATTCACATACACCGCTGCTGAGCCAGCTGCATTAATGAATCGTTCCGCATTATGTAGATCGTTGGTCATGATAGCATCAGAGTGGCTAGCGTTATGCTCGCGCATGTGCTCAATCGCCTCTTCAATACCCTCAACCACTTTAACCCCTAAGGTATAACTCAACCATTCAGTATCAAAATCCCCAGCCTGTGCGAGCCGAATATTATTCGCATCCGTTACCAAGGCTTTGGCTTTCGGTTCCATTACTAAGGCTAATTTATTACCTAAACGGGCCTGTAACTTGGTTAGCAATGGCTGAGCAATCGCTTGATGAACCAATAGTGTATCTAAAGCATTACAGGCTGATGGCCGCTGCATCTTGGCATTGTCAATCACCGCTAGTGACCGCTCTAAATCGGCACTTTG
Source organism: Vibrio sp. (assembly GCA_007124475.1). Lineage (GTDB taxonomy): Bacteria > Pseudomonadota > Gammaproteobacteria > Enterobacterales > Vibrionaceae > Vibrio. The sequence goes on from SLFB01000248.1 coordinate 12,836, forward strand.
ATCAACAAAAATATGGCTAATTCCAAAGCCACCAATGATGACAGGAATAGTACTGTTTTCTTTACACATTTTGTGTAACCCAGCACCACCACGCGGGATGATCATATCAACATACTGGTCCATTTTTAAAAGTTGCGTTACATACTCACGATCAGGCTGAGTGATGTATTGTACTGCAGCGGCCGGTAAGTGAGCTTTAGTGAGTGCCGATTGAATCACCTTAACCAACTCAAGGTTCGAAAAAAAAGTTTCTTTACCGCCACGTAAAATCGCTGCATTTCCGGTTTTTAAACATAAGGCTGCAATATCAATGGTCACATTTGGACGCGCCTCATAGATAACACCAACTACGCCTAATGGCACGCGACGACGAGCTAACGACATACCATTTTCAAGTACTTTACTATCAATTTCGCTGCCTACCGGATCATGTAAATTGATCACATTGCGTACATCATCAGCAATCGCTTGTAAACGCTCTGGTGTCAGTAACAGGCGATCCAATAATGCTTCACTAAGTCCTGCTTCTACACCTAACGCAATGTCTTTACTGTTGGCCTGTAAAATCGGCTCAGCATTCGCTTCTAATTCATCAGCAATAATGGCTAATGCTTTATTTTTCTGTGCTGTCGAAGCAGTGGCTAGCTGGAAAGACGCGGATTTAGCGGCTTTTCCCATTTCAATTAATTCCACAACGGTTCTCCTATTCCTGAATAACCACCATATTATCACGGTGGATGACTTCAGCGCCGTAATCATAACCAAGGATATCAATGATCATGGTACTATGTTGACCGGCAATTCTCGCTAAATCACCACTAGAGTATGCACTTATCCCGCGGGCTATCACATGATGCAGCTGATCTTTAATACAGACCACCTCACCTCGCGCAAACTGACCTTGAACTTTAATCACTCCTTTGGCAAGCAAACTGCTGCCTTTGGCTAACAGAGCATTCACCGCCCCTTGGTCAATATACACATCTCCAGAGGCTGCTGGGCCAGCTAAAATCCAGCGTTTACGATTTTCTAACGCTTCTTCAAGAGCCAAAAACCGTGTTCCTTGAGGGGTATCGCTCAGCGAGTCAAAAATCACATTCGGCGCCCTACCTGCAGCAATGATCACTTCAATCCCTGCACGGCGAGCAATATCTGCCGCTTGCAGTTTTGTCGCCATCCCTCCGGTACCGAGAGTGGTTCCACTACCACCAGCGATTTTGCGCAAAGTATCATCAATGGTTTTCACTTCTTTAATCAGTTCTGCATTAGGGTCTTTGCGAGGGTCGGCCGTAAATAAGCCTTTTTGATCCGTGAGTAAAAGCAATTTGTCCGCTGAACATAATATGCCAACTAACGCTGATAGATTGTCATTATCACCCACTTTGATTTCATTTGTGGCGACTGCATCATTTTCATTGACCACCGGAATAATACCATGCTCAATTAAGGCATTGATGGTATCGCGCGCGTTGAGAAATCGTTCGCGATCTTCTAAATCAGCTCGGGTTAATAACATCTGACCAATTTTAATGCCGTAGAGTGCAAATAACGATTCCCAAGCTTGAATCAACTGACTTTGGCCTACCGCCGCTAATAGCTGCTTACTAGAAATAGCGTGAGGTAATGTGGGGTAACCTAAATGCTCACGACCTGCCGCTATCGCACCAGAAGAAACCATCACCACGCGATGGCCTTGTTTTTTTAATTCAGCGCATTGGCGCACCAACTCAACCATATGGGCACGATCGAGTGCTAATGTTCCACCAGTTAGAACACTGGTGCCTAACTTAACCACTATGGTTTGTCCTGTGGTTTCGCTATGTTGATTGATTGTCATGATTCATCTATTGAGGAAAAGATTAAGAGGTGATGTTTTAGCAATCTCGCGTCGGTTGTACAAGTAGAAAAGGTGCCTATCAGCACCTTTTTTGTTCTAGATTATCTTAGCACTATACCCAAACCACTTGGAGTTGCAGGTAGGCGGCAAGTGAGTGAGTCCCCATGAGCATAGATAGACTATGTGATTGGGGCGAACGAACGTAGCCAACAACCCTGCGGCTTCAAGTCGGAAGGGTATAATCCATCATTGTTTTCACTGATTCAAGCTCAGCTTGAAATCATAACTCTCAAATGAGATGTATCGGCAAAGTCTTGCAGAGCGGCATTCCTAGGCAAACTCTGCCGAGTGCTTAGCCACAGTCAAACTCAGTGCAAAACGCTGCGCTAAGGTATCAGTCAACTTTTGATGGAAAGTATGCTGAGTGCGCACCACTTCCGGCAAGGCCTCTGCTGTCGGCGTTTTTGACTCCCAATCTCCCGCCTGATTATAACGACCAATGTGATAATGGGCTTCAAAACCAGACTCCGTTCGAGCCAGCTCCATCCACCATCCCCAAAACTCACGTTTTTCCGGGGATTTTTTATCATTAATACAAAACGCCAAGCAATCAAACCAATAAAGCCCATCTTGGCATTGCTCCTCACGTAAATAAGGTCCAATCGCTTTAAAAATAGTTAATAAACGATTGTGGGTCGCTTCTTTGATCAATTCTGACATTAAGACTCTCCTTGTTAGAGTTATACCCAAACAACTTGACGAGACAGGCAGGCAATGAGTCAGCGCATGACCAATAACATAGCCTATGTCATTGAGGTAACCGACCCCAGCTAGCCCCACGACCGCTTCAAGTAGAAAGGGGGTATCATCACTTTGTTAATCATCAACTTAACGATACAAAGTGAATCTACTCTTGACTAATTTGAGTCAAAAGTCATCAGCAAAGTTGTTCTTCCAGCCATTTTATCGCTAAATCGAGGGATTGCTCATATCCTCGTGTAAGGCTTTCACTTTTTATCTGTTTAGATTGCCCACCTTTACTGAACGTCGCAATAAGATGATTATCACTGGCTGGTGAAATCGGGTCCCCTTCCATCGCCAAAGCCAAAATGGGTACTTTAGTACTTCGGGAAGCCAAAAAACCTTGCACTTTAAGCGACCAAGCCATGAGCTGCGATGACAAACTTGGAATATCAACCGCCTGCTTACCAATCCGTGATGACAGAATATCCATATACATCTTGGACATTAATTTCATTTTCTGTTGAGAAACGAAAATATCATGCACAGGGGCACCAATCGCCACACAAGCTTTAATTTTATCCGATTCGATAAAAGACAATCTCACCATCGCATTGCCACCAAAGCGGAAACCGATTAAACCAACGCGGTGATGATCAACCCAAGGTAAAGGAGCAAGCTGATTCAATACCGCTTGGTGTAAGCATGATGAATCAGGCGTCAAAGACCAATGACTGCTATGACCCACCGACGGCATATCGATCGTTAACATCGCGATATTACGCTTTGCTAAGTAATCACGAAACAAGCGCCACATATCGGTCTGTAAGCTATCTAAGCCCGCGCTCACAATCACTACCGGTTGAGGCTCATCGGTGTTGGACAAATGCAGATGCCCTAAGACCTTTCGTCCTTGATAATCAAATTCTAATGGCTTAATGATGTATTGGGTTAACTGAGCCGCCTGATCATAAGCCGCGTTCGCTAATACCCGAGCCTGCAAAGCCAGCGAGTCGTTTTTAAGATGTGGGTAACCGGCGATACTATAGCATAGTGATGCACTAAACATTTTTTCGGCCGCGGGCTCACCGGTTAACGCTTCACTTTGTTTGTGGTAACGCGCGCCTAACTTAGTCCACTCATAAGTCCAATTACCACTGTGATAGCCAATCACGGTATCTAACCATTTATCATGACTTCGTGAATGCTCGGAAGACGCCATATTCGCCAGTACTTCTTCTTGATCAATCGGGTTGATCCCCAACCAAGCCCATTGCAAGCGACGCAGGTTCCGATACCACGAAAATGGATCCTGCTCCATTTTTTGAGCAAAAAACTCGCTACTACTTGGCATATATTGGGTTAATGTAGAGGTCTCTTTCGCCTGCTTATGCTCTTGAAATAAAGTCTCTGACAAGTTGATACTATTGGATTCCGACATACGACATTCCATATTTAAACCGAATTATCGCTATAGTAATAAAAAAAATGACCCTTTGCAGGGTCATATATCAATTAATCAGCATAAAACAGCAGTTCGTTAATCAGAACTTTATTTCTGTTTGCGATTAATCGGCTCAACATACGCTAATGTCATATCCCAAGGCTGTTCAATCCAGGTCTCTTGTTCAATATCAACCACGTATTCATCAACTAACTCACGACCTGCCGGTTTAGCACAAACCGTGACAAATTTCGCTTTTGGATACATTTGGCGAATTTTGCGCGCAGTATCGCCGCTATCAACCAAATCATCAACGATAAGGAAACCTTCACCATCGTGATCAGGAGCTTTAAGCACCGTCATATCACGTTGATGATCGTGATCGTAACTTGAGATGCATACCGTATCAACATAACGAATACCCAACTCACGCGCCAAAATTGCGGCGGGAACTAGCCCACCGCGACTAACGCCTAAAATACCTTTCCACTGCTCAGCTGGCATTTGACGTTCGGCTAATTCACGACAAAAGTTTTGCATGCTGTCCCACGTAATTACGAATTTTTTAGTCATTGTTATTAAACCTAATTATGTAAATTTCCTGCTTACGCCTCGATAATAAATTTAATGGCAAAAATAATCGCCATCACCCAGACACTGAGTGAAACATGACGACCTTTACCACTTAATAGTTTAATCATAGCGTAAGAGATAAACCCTAGCGCAATCCCTTCAGCAATTGAAAATGTTAACGGCATCAATAAGCAAGTTACGACCGTCGGAGCCGCTTCTGTCAGATCACGCCAATCAATACTGACCAAACCTGATAACATTAAAATTGCCACATAGAATAAAGCTCCAGAGGTAGCATAGGCAGGAATCATTCCCGCTAATGGCGAAAAGAATAATGCAAGAAGAAATAAAATACCAACCACAACCGCCGTCAAACCAGTACGTCCACCGGCCGCAACCCCTGATACACTTTCAACATAAGAGGTAGTGTTAGATGTTCCTAATAATGCCCCGACAGACGTGGCAGTGGAGTCAGCCAGTAGCGCTCGGTTCAAACGGGGAATTTTACCGTCTTTATCAACAAACCCCGCTTTATTGGCCACACCAACTAGGGTTCCTGCGGTATCAAATAAATCAACAAACAAGAAAGCGAATACCACAGAGATCATACCGATCTCAAAAACGGCTGAGAAATCTAGTTGCATAAAGGTTGGCGCAATACTTGGTGGAGTTGAAACGATCCCCCCCCAAGTAACATCACCAACAATCAAACCTAAAACCGTCACCACTAAAATAGCGATCATGACCGCGCCTTTTAAACCACGATGCACTAAAGCGATGGTCAAAAAGAAGCTTAAGGCCGCTAAAATTGCTGGTAAAGAGGTAATCGCTCCCATGGTCACTAAAGTTGCTGGGCTACCCACCACAATACCAGCATTTTTGAGAGCAATTAACGCCAAAAATAAACCGATACCCGCAGAGATTCCGATTCGCAGTGACATAGGAATCGAGTTGATAATCCACTCACGCACTTTGAACAAGCTGAGTAAAATAAATAACACACCTGAACAAAAAACCGCCGCTAAAGCCACTTGCCAAGTGTGCCCCATACCAACCACAACAACATAAGTAAAAAAGGCATTAAGTCCCATACCTGGTGCTTGAGCGATGGGGTAATTGGCAACAAATCCCATAATAAAACAGCCAATTGCAGCAGCTAAGCAGGTAGCCACAAACACCGCGCCACGATCCATACCGGCGTCTGCTAAAATCGCAGGATTGACGAAAATAATATACGCCATGGTCAGAAAGGTCGTTACTCCCGCAATAACCTCAGTCCGCACAGTGGTGCCATATTCACTGAGCTTAAATAATTTTTCCAACATGTTAGGATCCTAAATAATCAAAAAGTAAACGATTGCGTAATCGATTGGCGCGAATTATAAAGTCATCAACTGACAAATTCCATAGTCAACTAAGAGTAATCGCTCAGAATAGATAATTTTCTTGAATTATACCCAAAAAACTTGGAGTTGCAGGTAGGCGGCAAGTGAGTGAGTCCCCATGAGCATAGATAAACTCTATGATTGGGGCGAACGAACGTAGCCAGCACCCCTGCAGCTTCAAGTCGGAAGGGTATAGAGTAATCATTGAGAGGAAATATCTGTTATCGAATCCCCTAGCAACTTGATACTACAGCGGCATTGACAATGGTCGGTGGGCTCAATAACTCATAACGCAGATAAAAAAAACGCCATCTGATAACAGATGGCGGTGAATGAGTTTAATCGCTGAGGATTAATCATTTATTCCAATATAGGGGTGAACAAATTGATTGCTCGTAGCTCAGTGTATTTTAGTAACCAAAGCTAGAAAAATAGGTAAAGTTGCTGGTAAAAACACCGTTGCTTTTCCAAAACATTACACTTGATAAACCTTTATTCATAACTATCACCTTTAAAATCAAACGCCGTTAAGTTGATTTCTCAGTTCCTTGGAGGCGATAAATCGGACTCATCCTTTGAGCATTTTTTCTTCCCTTGGGAAGTTGGTTATAAATATACCACCAAGAAATTTAATTACAAGTTTTTAGTGACTAAAATCACAAAAAAAGAAAAAACATCGAAATGATGTAATTAAATTACAAAAATGTCAGCTATTCCTTCTTATCTACTGCCGAAAACCCGCTATTACGCTGCGAAATATCACCACTCATCACGTCATGATAAGTAGAACATGCAAATCCACTACTCCCCAAAATCTCATAGTGGTATGCTTGAACGGTTATCAATTCATTTCCGATCACCGCTTATACCCAAACAGCTTAGAGTTGCAGATAAGAAAAGTATATTATTCTGCAATATGGCCAGCTCTGATGTATAGATGATCGGCACTTTCGTAAAAAGGAGTTACCCATGTCTGAGTTCCATTCTGAAATCAGCACCTTATCCCCAAATCCAGTTTGGCAATTTTTTGATAAAATTTGTTCCATCCCTCACCCATCTAAACATGAAGAAGCCCTTGCTCAATATATTGTCGATTGGGCAACTCAGCAGGGATTGGCCGTTAAACGGGATGCCATTGGTAATGTCTTTATAAAAAAACCAGCAACCCCAGGAATGGAAGACAGAAAAGGCGTTGTGTTACAAGCGCACATTGATATGGTGCCACAGAAAAATGAAGACACTCAACATGACTTTACTATCGATCCTATCCAACCATATATTGATGGTGAATGGGTAACCGCTAAAGGCACCACACTGGGTGCGGATAATGGTATTGGTATGGCCACTTGCCTTGCCGTACTGGCCGCCGATAACATCAAGCATGGTCCACTCGAAGTACTATTAACCATCGATGAAGAAGCGGGAATGACAGGCGCTTTCGGCCTAGAGGCTGGTTGGCTTGAAGGCGATATCTTGCTTAATACTGACTCTGAGCAAGAAGGGGAAGTTTACATGGGCTGCGCCGGGGGCGTTGATGGTAGCTTAAACTTTTCAATTACTCGCGAAGCTATTCCTAACGGCTTTATTACCCGTCAACTCACCTTGAAAGGACTCAAGGGTGGACACTCAGGGTGTGATAT
>SLFB01000210.1 GCA_007124475.1 Vibrio sp.
AGAAGCCCTTAAGTCAAGCTTGTACGTTTACGAAGAACAAGCGGCAATACGCCATCTCATGCGGGTTGCTTGTGGCTTGGATTCTTTAGTACTTGGTGAGCCGCAAATTTTAGGGCAAGTAAAACAAGCTTATGCGGACTCAAGACAAAGTCGCATGATTGATTCAGCCTTAGATAAGCTGTTTCAAAAGGCTTTTTCAGTGGCTAAGCGTGTTCGTACAGAAACGGATATTGGTGGTAATGCGGTATCTGTGGCTTATGCCGCCTGTACTTTAGCGAAACATATTTTTGAATCCTTGACCGAATCAACGGTATTGTTGGTTGGTGCTGGTGAAACCATCGAATTGGTTGCTAAGCATCTTGCTGGCCATGGCTGTCAACGGATGATAGTGGCGAATCGTACCCGTGAGCGAGCCATGTCTTTAGCACAAAGTTTTGATGCAGAAGTGATTACCTTAAATCAGATCCCTGAATATTTAGCTCAGGCTGATATTGTTATTAGCTCAACAGCGAGTCCTTTGCCTATTATTGGTAAGGGAATGGTAGAAAGCGCTCTTAAGGCTCGTCGCTATCAGCCTATGTTGATCGTGGACATTGCTGTTCCTCGAGATGTAGAGGCGCAAGTTGGCGATCTCAACGATGCTTACTTGTACTCGGTGGACGATCTACAATCGATCGTTGAGACCAATATTGAGCAACGCAAGATTGAAGCGATCCAAGCGGAAGCCATTGTTAGTGAAGAAAGCGCAGAATTTATGACTTGGATGCGTTCACTGCAGGCTGTCGATAGTATCCGAGATTATCGCCAATCCGCCAATCAGATCCGTGAAGAGCTACTCAATAAAAGTTTACAAGCATTAGCCTCAGGAGGCGATGCTGAAAAATTACTGATTGAATTAAGTAATAAATTAACCAATAGGCTCATTCATACTCCTACACGAGCTTTACAGATGGCTGCCGAACAAGGTGAGCCAGCTAAACTGGCGATCATTCGACAAAGCCTAGGCCTTGATGACCTGTAATTACATTTAACTCCCTATTTACTAAAGAAGAAATTATGAAAGCGTCGATTTTAGTTAAGCTTGAATCTTTGGTGGAGCGCTATGAAGAAGTGCAACACTTATTGGGCGATCCTGCTGTTATTGGTGATCAAAATAAATTCCGAGCGCTCTCTAAAGAGTATTCACAGCTCGAAGAAGTCACTAAGTGTTTCCAAGCCTATCAGCAAGCTCAGGACGATCTGGTTGCTGCTGAAGAGATGGCAAAAGAAGATGATCCAGAAATGCGCGATATGGCGCAAGACGAAATCAAGCTTGCGAAAGCTGAGATTGAGCGATTGAGTGCAGAGCTGCAAGTACTACTTTTACCTAAAGATCCTAATGACGATCGTAACTGTTTTTTAGAAATTCGTGCCGGAGCAGGTGGTGATGAAGCGGGCATTTTTGCGGGTGATTTATTCCGTATGTACAGCAGATTTGCTGAGAAAAAGGGATGGCGAATCGAAGTGATGTCCGCCAGTGAAGCTGAACACGGCGGTTACAAAGAGATGATCGCCAAAGTGAATGGTGATGGCGCTTACGGTGTACTGAAGTTTGAATCTGGTGGTCATCGAGTGCAGCGTGTGCCGGCAACTGAATCCCAAGGTCGCGTTCATACTTCGGCGTGTACCGTGGCGGTGATGCCTGAAGTTCCTGAAGCTGAAATTCCTGAAATTCAGGCGAGCGATTTAAAAATTGATACTTTCCGCTCATCAGGCGCGGGGGGACAGCACGTTAACACGACGGATTCAGCGATTCGAATCACCCACTTACCTACTGGGATTGTGGTTGAGTGTCAAGATGAGCGCTCTCAGCATAAAAATAAAGCGAAAGCCATGTCGGTATTAGGGGCTCGTATTGTTCAAGCGGAAGAACAAAAGCGCGCGGCAGAAATTTCTGATACCCGCCGTAATCTTCTTGGTTCCGGTGATCGTAGTGACCGTATCCGTACTTATAATTACCCACAGAGTCGAGTTTCTGATCATCGTATCAACCTCACTATCTATCGTCTTAATGAGGTAATGGAAGGGGATTTACAAGCCTTAATTGACCCTGTTGTACAAGAACATCAAGCGGATCTATTAGCGGCATTATCTGATAATAGTTAATTGTTGAGTGGTCATGACGATAGAAGCCTTATTGGCTAGAGCTAAGCAGCAACTGATAGAGAGCGGCAGTGATTCGCCGTCTCTTGATGCCGCCTTGCTTCTGTGCCACGTGTTACAACAACCACGTTCATATTTACTGACCTGGCCAGATAAAGAACTCGATGAGCCCATCGTGAATGCTTTTGATGCGTTGTTGACTCGACGCTCAATGGGGGAGCCCATCGCTTATATCATCGGCGAGCGAGAGTTTTGGTCACTACCGTTGAAAGTCTCACCAACGACCTTAATCCCGCGTCCTGATACTGAGCGTCTCGTCGAGCTAGCACTAGAGAAAGCACTTATTAACCAAGCGCCTATTCTTGATTTAGGGACAGGGACTGGAGCGATAGCGTTGGCCCTCGCGTCTGAGTTACCCAATCATCAACTGGTGGGAGTCGATCTACGCTCAGAGGCTGTTGAGTTAGCGCAGACTAATCGTCAACGTTTAGCCATTGATAATGTCACTTTTTTACAGGGAAGTTGGTTTCAACCTATCAATGACGGTATGAAGTTTGCAGTAATTGTCTCAAACCCTCCGTATATTGACGAGCACGACCCTCATTTAGTTGAAGGCGATGTGCGATTTGAGCCGAGAAGTGCTTTAGTGGCCGCAGATAATGGATTGGCAGATATCAAGTCGATTACTGCCACGGCGCGAGATTATTTAATTGAAGATGGCTGGTTGCTATTTGAACATGGCTATCAGCAAGGAGCCGATGTTAGGGCTATTTTTCAACAGTTTGGTTACCAGCATATTCGTACTGAAGTGGATTATGCGGGCAACGACAGAGTGACCTTAGGTCAATATCGAGTTTAAAGAGGAATACATGTACGAAGGACTTAAACAAATCCACGTTTTTACCATTGCTATTAGTGCGTTTCTACTCAGTGTTCGTTATATCTTAATGATGGTTGACTCCCCTTGGCTGCAGCACAAGTTTCTAAGAGTTTACCCGCATATCAATGATAGTTTGTTGTTATTTAGTGGCATTTGGCTAATCGTTATTACTGGCTTTATCCCTTATACCGATGCGGCTCCTTGGATGACGGAAAAACTCACTTGTGTCTTAGCCTATGTAGCTCTTGGCTTTTTTGCTCTTAAATTAGGGCGTAACAAATTATTACGTTCGTTTGCCTTTCTTGGCGCAATGGGGTGGTTAATCATGGCCGGTAGAGTAACCGCCTCTAAGGCGCCAATGTTTTTCAGTTAATTTCATGGATGATAGACACTCATGCTGAACTTGTTTGATGAAGATTTTGATGCAATGGAGTTGGTTGAAGGGGCGTTGGCATTAAATCAAGCCATTCATCCTGAAACGAAAGTGGATTGGGCAATGGCTGAGTTAAAAAGCTTACAGCATCAGGCTGAACTAGCATTGGCCACGGATCTCGACGCTAAACAGCGTTTTAGCAACTTTTTAGAACTCTTTTATCATCAGTGGGGATTTAGTGGCGATCAGGAAAGCTATTTTCATTCTTGCAATGGTTTTATTGATCAGGTACTTGAGCGACGTAAGGGGATCCCAGTTAGTTTAGGAGCTTTAATACTGTATTTTGCCAGTCAGTTTGAGTTTCCAATCCGTGGAATCGCTTTTCCCTCTCAGTTTTTACTAGAGGTGCATTGGCCAGAAGAAGAACCTCTCTACCTTGATCCATTTTCTGGTGAGTACGTGTCTAATTATACATTAAATGCATGGCTTGTGGGTCACAAAGGGCCTTTAGCTCGTTTGCAAGCGAAGCACTTACAACCGACGGATCATCCAACTATTATCGGACGATGGTTAGCGCTATTGAAAAGTGCGCTATTGCGAGAAGAACGTTATACCTTAGCGTTACGCTGCACTAACTTAGCTTTGACCTTTGTGCCAGATGATCCGTATGAAATACGTGATCGCGGCTTTATTTATCAGCAGTTGGATTGTCATCAAATAGCGCTATCGGATTATCAATATTTTATTGAGCATTGCCCAGATGATCCAGCAGCACAATTTTTAAAAAATCAAATGAACGCTCTGACTAGCTATCCAGTGACGTTGCATTAATTCCAAGCGAGAGAATTTATTATGGAACAAAAAATTGTTCATATAGGTCAGATCCCAGTAGCCAATGATCTTCCTTTTACTTTGTTTGCCGGTATGAACGTATTGGAGTCGCGTGATTTAGCGATGAAAATCTGTGAACACTATGTCAAAGTAACGGATAAATTGGGTATCCCTTATGTTTTTAAAGCTTCATTCGATAAAGCGAATCGTAGTTCAGTTCATTCGTATCGTGGACCTGGATTAGAAGAGGGAATGAGGATTTTCCAAGAGTTAAAAGACACCTTTGGCGTAAAAATTATTACTGATGTACACACCGAAGCTCAAGCTCAGCCAGTATCTGAAGTCGTCGATGTCATTCAGTTACCAGCATTTTTGGCGCGCCAAACTGACTTAGTTGAGGCCATGGCGAAAACAGGGGCGGTAATTAATGTTAAGAAGCCACAGTTTATGAGCCCAGGTCAGGTTGGTAATATCGTAGAAAAATTTGCTGAGTGTGGTAATGAACAAGTGATCTTATGTGAACGAGGCGCTTGTCATGGTTATGACAACTTAGTTGTTGATATGCTTGGCTTTGGGGTAATGAAGAAGGCCTCTAATGGTAGCCCGATTATTTTTGACGTTACCCACTCATTACAAATGCGCGATCCCTCTGGAGCCGCTTCGGGTGGCCGTCGTGAGCAAACGGTAGAGCTCGCCAAAGCTGGATTGGCAACTGGAATTGCTGGGTTATTTATTGAAGCGCACCCTAATCCAGATCAGGCAAAATGCGATGGGCCATCAGCGCTACCTTTAGATAAACTAGAGCCTTTCTTGGCGCAAATGAAAGCACTGGATGATTTGATCAAGAGCTTTGCTTCAATAGATATTCGCTAATCACTTGCGCTTTAAAACAACGAGTAAGATAATCCCTTACTCGTTTTTTTTTCGGCATAAAGGAGTGGTTTATCGTGACCCCTGCCATTGAATTAGCAAAAAAAAAGCACATCTCGCATACTATTCACCAATATCAACACGATCCCATCAATACGAGTTATGGCTCAGAAGCCGCTCAGGCGTTAGGGCAAGATCCTGCTACGGTATTTAAAACCTTACTGTTTTGCATTAATGGTGAAGAGAAACAATTGGCGGTCGCGGTGATCCCTGTTGCGGAAAAGCTGAATTTAAAATTGGCAGCCAAAGCGGCAAAAGCCAAAAAGGCAGAAATGGCTAATCCGGTTATTGCGCAAAAGGTGACGGGGTATGTAGTGGGTGGTATCAGTCCACTAGGGCAAAAAAAGCGCTTAGCCACTTTCATTGATGACAGTGCCCTGACTTTACCCACCGTGTGTGTGAGTGCAGGGAAGCGAGGTTTAGAAATAGAACTGGCCCCTCAAGACTTAGCTCAGCTTACTGGTGGCAAGTTTGTTGATTTATGTCAGCCGTAATTGAGATACCCATGGGGACGAACTGGGTTACCGACTATCGGTAACGGCAACTAAAGGCCATTTGGGTGTGAACCATAGTTTGGGTGTGAACCCATAGTAGAGAGAGCCGTAGTGACTCTCTCATCCAGCTCGAATGATAGCTATTGGATAGCTATCAGCTATTATTTATCAATTTGAGTATTATCCACGACCTGATTGTCACCTAAGTCTTGTGGTAGTATCAAGTTCAGTAAGATGGCAACAATGCCACAGAGACTCACCCCTTGTAAGCTAAACTCACCAATACCAAATGCCATACCACCAATCCCGAAAACAAGCGTCACAGCGACAATCACGAGATTACGGGATTTATGCAGATCCACTTGATGGCGAATCAAGGTATTCAAACCTACCGTCGCAATGGATCCAAAAAGCAGGATCATAATCCCCCCCATCACTGGAATAGGAATGGTTTGCAGTAAAGCGCCCAGCTTACCTACTAACGCTAATATAATCGCTGTCACTGCTGCCCAAGTCATGATGACGGGATTAAAAGCTTTTGTCAGCATCACCGCGCCGGTAACTTCGCTGTAGGTAGTATTGGGGGGGGCACCGACCATACTGGCAGCCATGGTGGCAAAACCATCACCGGCCATAGTACGGTGTAAGCCTGGTTTTTTGATGTAATCTTTTTTAGTCACGTTGGAGATAGCAAGCATATCGCCAACGTGCTCAACAGCAGGAGCAATAGCAACCGGTATTATAAATAGAATGGCGTTAATATTAAATTCCGGGAAGGTAAAATTGGGTAAAGCAAACCAAGCGGCTTGTTGAACAGGCTCAAAGCTCACCACGCCAAAGTACAATGAAGCCGAATAGCCTGCGCCAATACCGGCACAGATAGGGATCAGTTTAAAAAAGCCGCGTGCAAAAACGCTAAAGCCAACGGTCACTAATAGTGATATGGCCGATATCCATAACGCAGCTTGGCCATCAATCAATTGCACTGAGCCATCTCCGGTTCTACCGAGTGCCATATTGACTGCTGTTGGCGCTAAACCTAAGCCTATAACCATAATAACGGGGCCAACCACCACTGGAGGTAACAGTCTATGCACAAACCCGACGCCGCGTACTTTAATGATGGCTCCCAGCAACACATACACAGCGCCTGCGGCCATTAATCCACCCATGGTGGCACCTATTCCCCAAGTTTGTACGCCATACATAATTGGAGCGATAAATGCGAATGAGGAGGCAAGGAAGATAGGCACAGAGCGGCGAGTAATCATCTGGAAGATTAATGTACCGACACCGGCACCGAAAAGCGCAACGTTAGGGTCCAGTCCGGTGAGAAGAGGCACGAGCACTAATGCACCAAATGCGACGAATAACATTTGTGCCCCTTGAATGGCATTTTTCATTATGATTTCCCTGCTAATAAACAAATTCGCGGGATTCTATCACTTTTGCAAACGATTGCTATTGTTTGTCGATCAAATTTTTTTCTTCGCTTAGACATTGGCTTTAATTTATCTGATTAGAAAGGGACGATGGGTAGATAAAAAGAAATCGAATGAAATGTGATATCCCTGAACGCTGTAACTTGCTCCCGCTTAGATAGTTGCTTATCATCAGCGTTCACTCGGATTAAAGGGTAATTGTATGCGCTATTTCGTTTTATTGTTGATTGGTCTACTTTCTATGCCTGTTATGGCCTTGACTAGAGTTAACTTGTATCAGGCGGAAGTGGTGATGAATGATCAACACGATAACCCTGAAGTCGATGCTCGAATTCGAGCGATGCAGCAAGTGATTGTTAAAGCTACAGGTAATGAGCAAGTGCTTAGCAATGATGTGATTAATAAAGCATTACGGCAGAGCGCCCAGTACGCTAACCAAATAAGCTTTGGTCAACACAATCAGCAAAGAACATTAAGAGTCGCTTTTAGCGGGCCTAGAATTCGTGCTTTATTAACTCAGGCAGCGGTTCCTTTTTGGCCCGAAGACAGAGCGAATATTTTGGTTTGGCTTGTGACTGAAGGCGATTATCAGCGCAATATTGCTTGGGAGCACACGCAAACGCGACTTATGATGGAACTTAAAGATTATGCTCAGCAACGGGGAGTGCCACTCACGTTTCCTATTGGTGATTTCGATGATGTCACTGGAATTCAAATTTCAGATTTGTGGGGAGGCTTTACTCAACCCATAGCTCAAGCCAGTCTTCGTTATCAAAGTGACGCTATTTTAGTGGTACGGGCACAAGGTGAAACGGTAAGATGGGCACTGTACGACAAAACAGCAGAACAACTATTACAAACACCAGCAACCCCGTTCAATGGGCAAACGTCTGGTGAGCAGGCGATAGATACATTAGTCACCATGTTGGCGGAACATTATGCTAGTCAAAGTGGCGTACTCGTCAGCAGTGAGTCTTCACAATCTGTATTGGCGGTGTTTAAACCTATTACTAATGCGCGAGCTTTTTTTACCCTTGAAGAGAGTTTGCAGCGTTTAAGTTCAGTTGCAGCACTGGATATTGTTAAGA
This sequence comes from Vibrio sp., assembly GCA_007124475.1. Classification (GTDB taxonomy): domain Bacteria; phylum Pseudomonadota; class Gammaproteobacteria; order Enterobacterales; family Vibrionaceae; genus Vibrio. The sequence continues at coordinate 8,181 of SLFB01000210.1, forward strand.
TCCAAGGCGATGAAGTGACTTTTAATGCTCACCTGCTCGCGAGTGAAGTCGAGTTTTTACAGGAAGTACTTCGTTTACGGCAAGTGAGTCAAGGAATGGTGCCGATAAAACAGTCATCTGCACCGAGCTCAGAACCGACGCAAGGCAGCACGCCCTCGGTGACCTCGGACGAGCAACAACAATCGAGCGAAGTCGCTGAGGCAGAGCCGCAGACAACGCCTCTTTACTTCTCATGGCGGGATTAAGGCTGCCGAGCTCTCCCCAAATAACGGGTATCTGCAAAACTAGGTTAGGTTGCGGCTAAGGGAAGGAGCAACAGGTACAAAAGAAAGTGACTCATGGCGCGGTCACTTTCTGTACTCATCAGTAAAGCCAATGATAGCGATGAAGGTCTGGATTGGCTTGTCGACTAAGGTAAATCAACCCATCAATTAATTATGCCTGCTTGGCTAAAGTGCGAGCAAGTCGCGCTAGGCGTTGTCCCAATCTTTGCGCCAGTTCAATTTCATCAGCAGTTAATGTGGCTTGCGTGGTGTTGGCCACATGGCTTGCACCGTATGGGGTGCCACCAGACCGAGTGGTATGCAGTTTAGGCTCTGAGTAAGGTAAACCCACGATCAACATACCATGATGCAAAAGAGGCAGCATCATGGTTTGTTGCGTCGTTTCCTGACCACCATGCAAAGTTGCAGAGCTAGTGAATACACACGCGGGCTTATCAATCAGATCACCACGTACCCATAATGAGGTGGTTTGATCCCAAAAATGTTTCAATGGCGCAGCCATATTACCAAACCAGACTGGGCTGCCCATGGCTAGACCATCACATTGTTGTAACTCATCTAAAGTCAGGTAAGGGTCATGGCTTGGTTCGGTGACTGCTTCGAATTCCGGTACAGTGCGTAATTGCGCTTCACATCCCGAAATAGACTCAATGCCCCTTGCTATATGCCTAGCTAAATCACGAGTGCTGCCGTGGCGGCTGTAATAAAGAACAATCAGTCGAGTGTTCATAAAATGTCAAGCACCTGCTCGGGTGGACGTCCGATCCTCGCTTGTTGATTAGCAATCACAATCGGTCTTTCAATTAAGATCGGGTGTTCAGCCATCGCGGCAAACAAAGCATCGTCGGTGAGTTGAGGGTCGGCTAAATTTAGCGTTTTATAAATATCTTCTTTACGACGCATCATATCCCGCACATTCGTCAGCGATAGTTGCGTAAAAATGCTTTTCAGTTGCTCAGCTGTTGGTGGATGCTGTAAATAATTAATGACCTGTGGTTGTAGATTACGTGTTTCCAATAACACCAGTGTTTCGCGACTTTTAGAGCAGCGAGGGTTGTGATAGATGATAACGGACATCGTGTCTCCTTGATACATGTTGTTCTTTACTGTCTATAGTACGTTTGCTAGCCTCGCTGCATCAGCGAGGTTTACTTATTTCAATCATAGTCGCCTCTCTTGGTTTATTGGCCTTCGTTTATTGGCATGGAACCGCTTAATGATTGAATACTGCTTCAACAGTTTGGCTAGAAAAAACCTATGGTGTCGATAAGGTGTCGATAATTTTTATTACCTTAACGCTAAAAATCGATCCCTCTGTACCATCAGTTGATCTAAGCGAGCATCATAACGAGCTTGTTGCAAGCTACCCAGTGGAGCCAGTTGACTGGCTTGAGTATAAAACTGAATCGATCTATTCCAATTTGCATTGAGGGCAAAGATTTCACCTCTAGCCGCCAATTCTTCTGCTCGATTATCATGTCGACTGTTCGCTTCAGCTAATAAGCTCCAGCCAATAATGTCATTTGGCCTTGCATGTGTATAACGTTGTAAAATACGAATCGCGTCGGGGAACTGTTCCGCTTTAATTAATACATTGGCATAGTTAATGACGAGCACTGGGTTATTGGGCTTTTGTAATAGAGCTTTGTTTAATAAGTCTTGCGCTGCAGATAGCCGATCAGTGTCAATCAGTAGATCACTCATCGCATCTAAGTAAAAATTATTATCAGGCTGTTTATGCAGCAGCTGAGACAGATACTTTTCTGCCAGTTCATATTGTTTATTATCCATATGAACTAATGCCTTACCGTAATCAAACGCGTCTTTAATGCTCGCGTCTGCCCTTGCTTGCTGGCGACTCATCCAGTCTAGTGCGGCTTCAGCATTTATTCCAGTATAGCGGGCAACCACTCGAGAACGAGTTAAATGATAATTGAGTGAAGGCGCAAGATTCGTACTAGGAAATTGCTCAGCGCGAGCTCGGGTATCGGTAATGCGATCTTCAGGTAACGGGTGAGTTAACAGCATGGGTGGAGGAGTGCTCGCATAGCGGTATTCGTCTGCAAGGCGACCAAAAAAGCGTGGCATGGCATGTACATCAAATCCAGCTTTGGCCAAGGTAGCAATGCCAAAGCGATCGGCTTCTTTTTCATGGCTACGAGTATAATTAATTTGGCTTTGCATGCTGCCAGCGGTAGTGGCCGTGATGGCAGCAATTCCTGCCTGTGGCGCTGCAATGGCTAACAGTAAGGAACCCGCTAATGCTGCGATTGTGGCTGGAGAGCGGCGCGCTTGTTCTTCCATGCTACGAGCTAAGTGACGCTGAGTCACATGGGCAATTTCATGGGCCATCACCGAGGCGAGCTCACTTTCCGATTGGGCATGTAACAGTAGCCCAGAATGGATCGCAATATAACCACCGAAAAAAGCAAAGGCGTTAATATTACGATCGCGGATCATAAAAAAGGTAAAGGGTGTTTTTACATCATTAGCGTTTGCCACCAAGCGATGGCCAAGGGTATCGATGTATTCATTAATGACCGGATCGTTAATAATTGGGCGGCTACTACGCAACATACGCATATAGGCATCGCCGTAGATTAACTCTTGATCTATGGTCAAGGTGGCACCGGCAACGGTACCAATGTCGGGCAGTTCAATCTGATCATGACTGAGCGGGTTAGCATGGCTAGCCAGTGTTGGCTGCAAGCTTAATACTAAACACCAGTAAACCAAAGAGCGTTTAATGTTCATAGTAGTAGGAAGTACTCCATATTTATCTTATCCTAAGACACTGAATGATTTGATTGGTTTCCTTACTTGCCGTCTGCCTGCAATTACAAATGGTTTGGGTAAAGAGAACAGGTAAAGATCTTCTTCTCAATGCTCGTTAGCGTTACTGCCTGTGTATTGTTGGCATTTGTATTTATCTTGATGATTTATCTTCCGTTAATTATGAGTGGAAGTCATATTGAAGATCTCCATGCTAGCATAAATTCAATCAGTATGAATTATTTGCAAAGCGTGACATATCTATAGTTGATAAGCGATGCAATTTAGTTATTCTGATGCCAGAAAACTTCTCACTTTACATACCTAAAACGGTGAAGGTAAACCATGTTATCCAATAATATTGAGCTTAAGCTTGTATCCCCTTCCTACCTGCTGCTCCAAGTTGTTTGGGTAGCTATGCTTTTTCGATAATTAAGGAATTTACTCGATGTTTGAAATGCTAAATCGTTGGTATCAGAGACGGTTCTCCGATCCGCATGCGGTGGGGTTGGTCGCCATTTTATTTTTTGGATTTGTTATCATTTATTTTCTTGGCCATTTAATTGCCCCCTTATTGGTCGCAATTGTATTAGCTTATCTACTTGAATGGCCAGTCGCTCAATTAACCCGAATAGGAATACCGAGAACCTTAGCTGTGTTTTTGGTTGTCTTTGCGTTTTTGGGTGCGATGTTATTTGCTTTGATAGGTATCGTGCCCACTATTTGGCAGCAAGTCATCAACTTGGTGAACGATATCCCTAATATGTATAATGGATTACAACAGTTTATTGCTAGCTTGCCTGAGCGCTATCCGGAAGTTGCCAACTTACAGATTGTTGAATCTTTAGTTGATAATGCTAAAAACAAAGCATTAGTCATGGGGGAGTCAGTGGTTAAAGGCTCGCTTGCATCGTTAGTTAGTTTGGCAACCTTAGCCGTTTATCTAATTTTGGTGCCAATGTTGCTGTTTTTCCTGCTTAAAGATAATAAAGAAATGATGGCGCTGGCAAGCAGCTTTTTACCAAGAAATCGCCGTTTAGCCACTAAGGTTTGGTTAGAAATGGATCAACAAATTTCTAATTATATTCGTGGTAAGGTGCTAGAGATTCTGATCGTTGGTGGAGTGAGTTACGTTACCTTTGCGGTCTTAGATCTGCGTTATTCTGCACTATTAGCGGTGGCGGTTGGTTTTTCAGTTTTGATCCCTTACATAGGCGCTGCAGTAGTGACGATTCCAGTGGCTATCGTGGGTCTGTTTCAATGGGGGTTGTCTCCTCAATACTACACTTTGATCATCGCTTATTTTGTGATTCAGATTTTAGATGGTAACGTCCTAGTCCCCATTTTATTTTCCGAAGCGGTAAACTTACATCCAGTAGCGATTATTGTTGCCGTGCTGGTGTTTGGTGGCATTTGGGGCTTTTGGGGCGTCTTTTTTGCGATTCCACTGGCAACCTTAGTCAAAGCGGTTTGGAATGCGTTACCAAGTCAAGAAGACGATGTGGTGGCAGAAGAGAGTTAATAAAATCAGTGGTTTGATAGGAGTTAATGAGCTAAAAGCCCAACTGGTTTAATAGACAAACGTAGGGTAGACATTGAACCATCAAGGCCTGTTGCTGTGCAGCAGGCCTTGATTATTATCTCCTTGCTACTTGAAGCGGCAGGAGTGTTGGCGACGTTCATTCATCCCAATCACATCGTTTGCCTATGCTCATGGGGATAAACTCACTGGCCGCCTACCTGCAACTCCAAGTGGTGTGGGCAGGGTATTATCATCGATAATAGGAAAAATAACGGGGTATTGATTACACTTTTACTAGTAAAGTTGAAGTTTGGTGAGTTATGGACGATATGATGTATATCCTTAATTACTTGAAGAGGTCACTGTGTTGGTTACCTTGCTTATCCCCAATCATATAGCCAGTCTATGCTCACTGGGGAGTTTTACTTGTCGCTTACCTGTAACTCCAAGTAATTTGACTGTATACCCAACGAATAAAAGATCATCAGTATTTGTTGCGTTTTTAGTAGTAAATCAAATGATCTTGGACAGAAAAAGAAGAGGGATTTTATGAAGTTTAGTCAAAAGATTGTGGCTGCCTCATCGGCATTACTATTGGCCATTTTAATTTTATTGTCTTTTCAACAATTAACGACAGTGCGCGCTCAAGTTCAGAATTTGGTTAAGAGTAGCTTGCAGGAAATGGTGGCGGGAGTAAAAAATAGCATAACTTTAGATATGGGCAGTAAAAAGTCTTTGGCCCAGACCATCACGGAAACCTTAGAGCTAGACCCGTTAAATCGTCAATTTGTGGAGCTCGTACTAGAGAAGCCATCACTGAAAGGCAGTTTTCTGTCGATTGGTTTAGGTTATGAATCTGATGGTTCAATGGTGGAAAATGACGATGATTGGGAGCCAGGTAGTGATTATGACCCGAGACGTCGCCCTTGGTATATAGACGCTAAATCGCAGCAAGCTCTGGTGGTAACCGAGCCTTACGCCGATGCCTCGACCAATAATATTATTATTTCTATTGGCACGCCCGTTCGTAACCGTGGTCAGTTCATTGGTGCCATGTTTTATGATTTAGAGCTGACTGAACTTGCCGACATGGTCAATAGTATTGGCTTGTTCGATGCGGGATATATTTTTATTGCCACTGCCGATGGCGTAACGATTGCTCATCCAGAGAGTCGCTACAATGGTCAGCCAGTCAGTACTTACTTACCTAATGTGAAACTTAGTGAAGGTATGCAAAAGCTGGATATCAATGGTCAAGACCACTTAGTGTATTTGAGTCGAGTAGCCAGTGAAAACTGGTATGTTGGAGCCATTGTTGATGAATCATTAGCTTTTGCCGCGCTCACTCAATTACGTAATAACTCACTGATTTTTACCTTAATTGGCGTCATTATCAGTGTTATCGGTTTAAGTGTATTGATTAAACTGCTGATGCGTCCGCTAGGAGTGTTAAATCAAGCCATTAAGGATGTGGCATCAGGGCAAGGTGACTTAACTAAGCGCTTAGATACCAACACTGATCCAGAATTTGCCGAATTAGCTCACGGTTTTAATACTTTTACCGAAACATTACAAAAGCAAATAAAACAGTCCAAAGCCATTGGTGAAGAGATTTTACGCGGTGCTGAATCTACAATTATGAGCGTTGAAGGTTCATCGTCAGCGATGCGTTCACAGTTGCATGAACTAGAGCAATTGGCTACAGCGATGCACGAAATGTCCGTCACGGCTACCGAGGTCGCGAATAATGCTCAAGGCGCGGCATCGGCAGCGAAAGAAGCCGACGATGCAACCAGTGAAGGTTCAAACGTGGTTACCGTGACTACTGAATCGATTAATCAATTATCACAAACGATCGAAACGGCTGTTGAGCAAGTGCGTGGTCTAGAATCGGCTACGGCCAATATTGAGACTATTTTAAAGGTCATTAACGATATTGCTGACCAAACTAACTTGTTGGCTCTTAATGCAGCAATTGAAGCAGCAAGAGCTGGGGAGTCTGGTCGTGGTTTTGCGGTAGTTGCTGATGAAGTTCGTACTCTTGCGCAGCGGACACAACAATCGACGACGGAAATTCGTGGCATGATTGAACAATTGCAGATAGGTTCTAGCTCGGTATCCAAGGCGATGAGTGAGAGTAAAGCAACGGCAGTTGATGCGGTAGAAAAAGCTCAGTTAGCCGATGGTGCCTTACAACGGATTCGTCACGCGATTCAGCAAATTAGCGATATGAACTTACAGATAGCGTCAGCAGCAGAGCAGCAAAGCTTAGTGGCTGAAGAGATCAACAATAACACAGTTAAAATAAAGGACTTGTCAACTCAAGTGTCAGACTCCGCAGAAGAAGCAAATATCGCCATGCAAGTACAGGCAGAAAATGTCCGTGAGCAGGATGGGATTTTGAATAAGTTTATTGTTTAATCGCTAATATTCACAGTCTCCACTTACTGATAATAAATCGCCCCATTTATGGGGCGATGATTTTTTCTTAGCAAAACATTAACGATTTCATTTCAACTGATTTAAATAATCGAGCACAACTTGATGATGATCTTTGGTTTTAAACTTATTAAATACTTGAGCGACCTTGCCTTGTTCATCAATAAGAAAACTGATGCGATGTAGGCCATCGTAGGTTTTGCCCATAAACTTCTTTTCTCCCCAAACTCCGAATTGATCAGCCAATTGATGATCTTCATCTGATAGCAAGGTGAAGTTAAGTTCGTCACGTTCGATAAATTTACGTAATCTAGGCACAGGATCAATACTGACACCAAGTACGGTAACCTGGTGTGCGGCCAGTTGTGATTGAATATCTCGTAATCCTTTAGCTTGAACTGTACAGCCCGGTGTCATGGCTTTAGGATAAAAATAAACCAGCACCTTTTTACCTGAAAAATCAGCTAATGAGACTGGCTGTTCATTTTGATCGAGTCGAGATAGGGTCGGAGCCATTGCACCGACTGAGAGCGGAGTTATCACTAGGAGTTCCTCTTTATTGACTGTTTTTGATGAAGTTTATACTACCTTGAACCGATGATTGATCACAAAGCTCGATAAACTCTTCTTGTAATTGCATCAGGTTATAATCGTCATTGAGCTGAGCACTAATAGCTATATAAAACTGACGCAGCTCTTGATGAACGCTTGATTGATCGATAGTTTGCGCACTGAGTGATGACATACCAATATTGCGCATGGAAAAAAATTGAGTAAATTTTTCAGTTAAGCCTATCTTATCATCGGCTTGAACATGGACTTCCATAGTGTAAGCGTTATGGGGTTGAGTATGCTGAGCGGTGCGTTTGGTCATGGTGATTAAATCGTGTTGCTGACCAAGCAAAGGTAGGCCAGTTTCTACATGGGCAATCGCATTGGTCGAGCCTGAAACTAGCATAATTAGAGTAAATTCACTGCCAAATAGAGCGATTCGACTATCAATAATATTGCAACCGGCTTGAGTGACTAACGTAATCATATGATGACTAATGCCTGGTCGATCGCTACCGATGGTGGTGATGACGAGATGTTGTTCCATAACGTTTCTTCTACTTATTGACTTCATTAGATGTTAACACAATTAACAACTGATAGAACAATCAGATTGGCTTTATACCCTTGCGACTTGAAGCTGCAGGGGGGTGTTTGCTACGTTCGTTCGCCCCAATCACATAGTTTACCTATGCTCATGGGAACTATGATAGCCATCCGTGGCTCTCACCACAGGCCAGCCTACGGCTGTTCAAATTTGTTCCAGACAAATTTGTCACTCACTTGCCGCCTACCTGCAACTCCAAGTTGTTTGGGTATATTATTTATTATCAAGAGTTGGTCGATATCACTTAACTAAGTGTATTCATCGCTTGTGTTTTTTTACTGGCATACAGTACCATGCATTAAGTTATTAATTGAGGGAGATAGACATGTTTTCAGGAAGTATCGTCGCGTTAATTACGCCTTTTGCTCAAGACGGTGAAGTAGACTATGTCAGTCTACAAAAGTTGGTTGATTATCATGTCGCTGCTGGAACCGATGCTATTGTCTCTGTCGGTACAACAGGGGAGTCATCGACTCTTTCTGTGGAAGAGCACGTTAAAGTGGTTGCTAAGACGGTCGAGTTTGCTGCTGGTCGAGTTCCTGTGATAGCGGGAACTGGAGCGAATGCAACTCATGAAGCCGTGACATTTAGTCGCTTGCTCAACAATACAGGCATTGCCGGTTATCTGAGCGTTACCCCTTATTATAATAAGCCTACCCAAGAAGGGCTTTATCAACACTATAAAGCCATCGCCCAAGAAACTGATATCCCATTGATCTTGTATAATGTGCCAAGCCGTACAGCGGTTGATTTAAAACCAGAAACTGTCGCCCGTTTAGCGGAACTAAATAATATTGTAGCACTCAAAGATGCGACGGGTGATTTGAGCCGTGTTGCGCTCCATCAACAATTATGTGGTGAAGATTTTATTTTGTTGAGTGGTGATGATGCAACGGGCTTGGAGTTTGTAAAACTAGGCGGTAAAGGGGTCATTTCCGTTACCAATAATATTGCTGCCGCTGATATGGCAACCATGATGTCTTTAGCATTAGCTGGGCAATTTGAACAAGCAGAGCAAATTAATCAGCGTTTAATGCCTCTCCATCATGGACTATTTGTTGAATCGAGTCCTATCCCGGTAAAATGGGCTGCTCATCAATTAGGTCTAATAGCCCATGGTGATTTACGATTGCCTTTAACTCGTCTTTCCGAATCAGCTTGTGGCTTGATGACTCAAGCAATGAAAGACGCTGATATTTTATAACGTTTAAGGTTTGGCTGAACATGTTCGGTCATTTAGGAGTTTCAATGAAGTTTTCTCACCAGCTGGTGGTCGGTTCGCTGGCTGTTTTGGTTTTGAGTGCTTGTTCAAATAATCCAGCACAACGGCGTCAAGCGAAAAATGATTTTGCTTATTTAAATACTAAGCCACTGACGCCATGGGTATTACCTGAAGGGATAAATTCTGAACTTTATCCGAATTTTACGATTCCAGAAGGGGAGTTTCCCGGGGAAATTGGTAGGAAAGTCGATATTCGTCCACCGCAGCAAGTGCTTGAGTTGATCCCAGGTGCTCGTGTTGAGCGCCATGATGGTGATGTCACCTTATGGATGGTTCGCCAAGACGATACAGATGCCCTTTGGCAAGCGGCTTTATTGATGATGCGAGAGCGCAATGTTGATGCTATCGAGCAACCTGATGGAAGTATTCATACCAGCTGGATTAATTGGCTGGCAGCCGATGAGGATACGGTGTTAGGAAGTCGTTACCAGCTAGCTAGGGTGAGCGCGAATAATCGCTTCGGACTTAAAGTTTCATTAATTGAATGGCGAGAAGACGGTAAAGCGGCCCAAGTCACCGCGACCCAAAAAGCCCGTTATACGGCGTTTATGACCAACTTGGTGACAAACCGCTATGATCAGCAAGTGCGTGAGGAAGCCAACCGTCGAGCGCAAGAATTGGTTAAACATATTCCGATCACAATGGGCAGCGATCGTAGTGGTTTACCTGTCATTATTGCTCGTACCCCTTATGAGGTATTGTGGCAACGTTTGCCCAATTTATTGCCGAAAATGGGCTTTACTATTGAAGAACGTAATCAATCACAAGGTATGGTAAAAGCTCGTTATGCTTCACCCAATGATCAGTTTTGGGAACATATCGGCGTGAAACCGTTGAATTTACGCTCAGGGAGTTACACCTTTTTATTCGGTGATTTAGGTAACCGAACTTCGATCAATGTGACGGATTCTTCTGGTACGCCTGTTGAAGAGGCATTACTCAAAGAAATGGCACCTGTATTAGCGGCTATTGTTACTGGCCAATAGCATAAACGTTGCTATCGAAACCATTCAATCGATTGAGAATCAGCCAGTGACTGATACTCAATCGTTTTTTTTACTTGATGCTGTCTTGTTTGAGGGCGTTTGAGGTGCCTCTATAGGACTTTGAATATCGTCAGTGTCCGATTCAGCGGTCATCTGCTGTAATTTTTTATCTAATTGACAAAGTTTTTCAAAATCTTCTCGTTTATGTAGTGTTTTCAGTTTTACTTTTGCTAAGTATTTCAATGCCAGTAAATTACCGATAATCAAACTCATCGCAATAATTGACATTACCCATGGATTAAAGATGAAGTCCATAACTCTAGCTATCCAATGTTAATTATATCCTCTCACCAATTGAAGTCAGAGCTTTATTGACCAGGTTCGTTCATCTCAATGATAGAACTCGCCTAAGCTTATGAGAGCCAATTTTCATGCTTATCGGCAATGCTAAGTGATTTGGACATAATGTTGATAAATAGACTCTAAATGAGCCAGTATACTTGGTTTACCTATAATATCCTCGATGATCAGTTGCTCTTTGAGTATGTCGAACGTTAACTGACTAAGACAAGCTTGAGCCGTGGCTCGATGACTGATATGCCAGGGTTCAAATGCTACGCCTCGGCTGTGGGCGGGGTAAGGAAAAAAGAAGCCAAAATCATGCAAGTGCTCATTTAACCATCGATAGAAAACAGATTGGTGACCTTGTAGATACTCCCAAGGTTCAAGTTTAAGCGATTGTTCTTGGGGGAGCGATTGGCGATCATAGACATCAAAATCCGTTCCCCAGTGGTGTCGACTTGCCCCAGGGAGAGCTGACCAACGTAAAATTGCCATCATTTTTTGGTATTCAGAAAGAGCCGTGATGTCGATGAGCTGACTGTGCTGATCGAATACGGTGAGTTCGCCAAGCATTTTCCGATTCCAAATACTTTGCTGGCGCGCAAAGGAGCGAAACCCACTGGCAATATGCAAATCAAAACCGGCCTTGGCTGCAGCCTGTTTTAATGCCAATAGGTCTTTACTTACTTGCGGGTGGATGAGCAAGACTTTCTGGCCGAACAGCACTTCCTTTAAGTGCTGATCGTTTTTACCACAGAGTTGTTGCGCTAGCATGTTTTCGCCAAGAGTTTGGTTAAGACGCTTTGATACATAGTGGTCAGTTTTTCTAAATCGGCGATATTGACACACTCGTTGACTTTATGAATCGTAGCGTTAACAGGACCTAGCTCTACCACTTGCGCGCCCATTTGCGCAATAAATCGGCCATCAGAGGTGCCACCAGTGGTGAGAAGTTGTGGTGATTGATGGTTAACTTCTTCAATGGCATAAACCACGGCGTCAAGCAATGTGCCAGTTTCAGTGAGAAATGGATTGCCACTTAATGTCCAGTTTAGTTGGTAGTCAAGTCCATGCGCATCAAGTACAGAGTGAACTCGGCGTTTGATATCTTGCTCAGTTAATTCAGTGCTAAAACGGAAATTAAATTGGACTGAAAACTCACCAGGGATAACATTAGAAGCGCCGGTTCCTGCTTGTAAATTAGGGATTTGAAAACTGGTTGGAGGGAAGTAGGCATTACCGTGATCCCAGGTTGTGGCAGCAAGTTCGGCTAAGGCGGGTAAGGCTTGATGCACTGGGTTGTTAGCAAGGTGCGGATAAGCGACATGCCCTTGAGTACCCTTGACGATCAGGTCGCCAGTTATTGAGCCGCGCCGACCATTTTTTACCACATCGCCCACTTTTAATGTACTGGATGGTTCGCCGACAAT
>SLFB01000129.1 GCA_007124475.1 Vibrio sp.
AAACACATCCCTGTCAGCGCTAAAATTCGCTTAGGCTGGGAAGATCCTAATGACTGCTTTGAAATTGTCGATGCGGTCACTCAGGCGGGAGCCGATGAGCTGACTGTTCATGCTCGCACCAAAGCGGGAGGCTATAAAGCCAGTGAAATTCAATGGGACTATATCGGGCAAATCCGCCAAAAAACGACTATCCCGTTAATCGCCAATGGGGAAATTTGGAATCATGCCGATGCACAAGCCTGTATCGAAACCACGGGGGTCGATTCTTTAATGGTTTGTCGTGGTGCGTTAAATATTCCCAACCTAGGTAATATGGTCAAATATAATCACGCACCGATGGCTTGGGTTGATGTGGTGGATTTATTACTGGAATATTCGGCTTACGAAGTCAATGGCGATAAAGGAAAATATTACCCCAACCGGGTTAAACAATGGTTTGCCTACTTACGTCAAGCGTATCCTGAAGCCGCTGAGTTATTTAGACAGATACGAACTTTGACTGAGGTTGATGTGATTATCTCCCATCTGCAAGCTTATCGTGAACAATTATCACGGCCAAACCATTTGCTGTTGTCGGCTGGCGACCAGTGAGTTCCTGCCCATGAGCATAGCCAAAAGATATGACTGGGGACTCACTCTCTTGCCGCCTACCTGCAACTCCAAGTGGTTTGAGTATAGTAGACGAGTTATTTACCACCTACGCTTCTAAAACCAACGCTCCAATGCGCTTTTGTCTAACTGACGAAAAGCGCGGTTCAAGACTAAAGCTAACTCTTTATAACGCGGCTTTGCTTTGACGGGTTCCAGCGCAAAACCAGTCTCAACAATTTTTTGGTGTAACTCACGATACCAACCCGCTAAGGAAGGCGGAAGTTGCGTGTTGGCACGGCTACCAAGCCACCAAATACCTTGTAATGGTAAGCTGATTGCGAACAAAGCGATGACGATGGTTTGTGGCATGGCTTGCAGATTATGAAAACTCATTTGGGTTAACACACTGATGGCTGCAATCGCTGGCATGACTTTAATACCAAAACGAGTCGCTTTAATGATACGCGGTTCTGGGAACAGCAAGTTGAGTTCTTTGCGCATCGGCCACGTATCCATGTACTTCTGCCCATCTCTCAAACTGTGGATGATTCCTACTTTATTGGCCATAGCGGTTCTCCTTCCATCGGATGAGCCCAGTATTAAAATTTAGTTTAATCATTCAACAAATCGCGTAAAAAATTGACGAATGCTAATATAGTTTCAAATTTTTTTTGTTATAATGGTCCATTATCGCTATCCTCAGCGGACTCTCAATCTTATTGTTGCCGTTATTTACAATTTAGGCAACCTTAAGACGATACCAGCAAGGAATGCGTCGACGGTTATACTGATTCAGTCACGTCTCTATTATATACGGATATTCACCGTGTTATTGATCAAGATTAGTTCTCACTTTTTGTTGATTCAGCTATTCTTGTGGTTAAATTTCATCCTAACTGATTATACAGGTAGTTATACATGTCAAAGCTAGTTTTAGTTTTAAACTGCGGTAGTTCTTCGCTCAAGTTTGCGGTTGTTGATGCAGAAAACGGTAATGAGCATCTTTCTGGTCTGGCTGAGTGCCTGCACCTTCCTGAAGCACGCATCAAATGGAAACTTGATGGTAAACACGAAGCTCAATTGGGTAACGGTGCCGCGCATGAAGAAGCGCTAGCATTCATGGTAGAAACCATCCTTGCTTCAAAACCTGAACTAGCTGAAAACCTAGCTGCTATCGGTCACCGCGTAGTACACGGTGGTGAGCAATTTACTCAATCAGCTTTAATTGATGATGCCGTGATGAAGGGTATCGAAGACGCAGCAACCTTCGCGCCTCTGCACAACCCAGCACACATCATCGGTATTAACGCGGCGAAAAAAGCGTTCCCGAACCTAAAAAATGTGGCTGTTTTTGATACGGCTTTCCATCAGACCATGCCTGAAGAAGCCTTCCTGTACGCGCTTCCTTATAATCTTTACAAAGAGCATGGCATTCGTCGATACGGCATGCATGGTACCTCTCACCTATTTATCGCTCGTGAAGCCGCTGAGCGTTTAGGTAAACCAGCTAATGAGCTAAACATCATTAACTGTCATTTAGGTAACGGTGCTTCAGTTTGTGCCATTAAAAATGGTCAATCAGTAGATACTTCAATGGGCTTAACCCCACTGGAAGGTCTAGTCATGGGCACCCGTTGTGGTGATATTGATCCTGCGATCATTTTCCACTTGCATGATGCACTAGGTTACTCTGTTGAACAAATCAACACCATGCTAACCAAAGAGTCTGGCCTACAAGGCTTAACTCAAGTGACTTCAGATTGCCGTTTTGTTGAAGATAACTACGGCGAAAAAGAAGAAGCGACCCGCGCAATGGATGTATTCTGCCATCGCCTAGCGAAATATGTGGCTGGTTACACTGCCAGCCTTGATGGCCGTTTAGACGCTATCGTCTTTACTGGTGGTATCGGTGAAAACTCTGGCCCAATCCGTGAAATGGTATTAAACCGTTTAGCTATCTTTGGTATTGAAGTCGATGGTGATGCTAACCTGAAAGCCCGCTTTGGCGGTGAAGGTGTCATCACTACAGCCAACAGTCGTATCCCTGCGATGGTTATCTCGACTAACGAAGAGCTAGTGATTGCTGAAGATACTGCACGTTTAGCTGGTATCTAATCGCCTGATCAGATCAATTTTATTGGCGAGCCGCTAAGCATTCGGTTCGCCAATAAAGTAATCCATCTAAGCCAAATATCTAGGGGCTCAAGACCTATTCCTATGGAATACGGCGTTGGGCTTTGTTCATGTCAATCTAACCGATTAGATTGTTTCAATAGTGTTGAGGTACTTTACGCATGTCCCGTACTATTATGCTTATCCCAATCAGTGCTGGTGTTGGTTTAACCAGCGTGAGCATGGGACTTTTGCGCGCTATGGAGCGCAAAGGTGTAAGCGTTTCTTTTTACAAGCCAATTTCACAGCCTCGTCATGGTGGCGATCAGCCTGATTTAACATCAACCATTATTCGCCACAGCAGCGATATCAAAATCGCGGATCCAATGCCAATGTCAGCGGCCGAAGCTCTGATTGGTGGCGAGAAAATGGATGTTTTGCTTGAAACCGTCGTTGAGCGTTATAACCAGGTCATCGTTGACTCAGAAGTGACTTTAATTGAAGGCTTAGTCCCGACTCGCAAGCATCCATTCGCGAATCAAGTGAATGCTGAAATTGCCAAAACCTTAGGCGCTGAAATTGTCTTTGTCGCCACGCCTGGCACCGATAATCCAACGCAACTTAAAGAGCGTATTGAAGTCGCCTGCTCTAACTTCGGCGGTACTAAGAATAAAAACATTTCTGGTGTCGTGATCAACAAGCTTAATGCTCCAGTTGATGAAGCTGGCCGTACCCGCCCTGATCTCTCTGAAATTTTTGATGATGCTGATGGCGCTAAACAAGCTAACGTTGAAGTGATGCAGATCTTCAACAGCAGCCCTATCCGCGTGTTAGGCTGTGTGCCTTGGAGCATTGATCTCATTGCGACACGTGCGATTGATATGGCGAAGCACTTAAATGCTGAAATCATTAATGCCGGTGAGATCAACAGCCGTCGTATTAAGAGCATTACTTTCTGCGCTCGTTCTATTCCAAATATGATCGAGCATTTCAAGCCTGGTTCACTGTTAGTAACATCAGCAGACCGTCCAGATGTCATTGTTGCTGCTGCACTTGCTGCAATGAATGGGGTAGAAATTGGTGCGGTATTGCTAACCGGTGGTTATGATATTCCTCAAGAACTCGTATCACTCTGCAAGCCAGCTTTTGATACTGGCTTACCTATCTTTAAAGCTCAAGGTAACACTTGGCAAACCTCACTGAACTTACAAAGCTTTAGCTTAGAAGTTCCTGCTGATGATAAAGAGCGTATTGAATTTGTTAGTGAGCACGTTGCTAGCCATATTGATGGTCCATGGATTGATTCGCTGACGGAAGGCACACAAGCCACCCGTCGCTTGAGTCCACCAGCATTCCGTTATCAACTGACTGAATTTGCACGCCGCGCCAATAAGCGAATTGTATTACCAGAAGGTGACGAACCACGTACTATCAAAGCCGCTGCGATCTGTGCTGAACGTGGTATTGCGAAGTGCGTTTTACTGGGTAACCCAGAAGAAATCAAACGTGTTGCAGCACTGCAAGGGGTTGAACTTGGTGCTGGCGTTGAGATCATCGATGCCGAAGCAGTACGTGAAAACTATGTTGCGCGCTTGGTAGAGCTACGTGGTGCGAAAGGCATGACTGAAGTGGTTGCCCGTGAGAAACTGGAAGATTCGGTATTCCTTGGCACCATGATGCTAGAAGCCGATGAAGTTGATGGTCTTGTTTCTGGTGCAGTACATACAACAGCCAATACTATTGTACCGCCATTCCAGATCATCAAAACCGCGCCCAATGCGTCGATTGTATCTTCTGTATTCTTTATGCTATTACCAGACCAAGTGCTGGTGTACGGTGACTGTGCGATTAACCCAGATCCTACCGCTGAGCAATTGGCTGAGATTGCCATTCAATCGGCAGATTCTGCGGCAGCTTTCGGTATTGAGCCTCGCGTTGCGATGATCTCTTACTCAACGGGTACATCGGGTAAAGGTGCAGATGTAGATAAAGTCCGTGAAGCAACTCGTCTTGCGCAAGAAAAACGTCCTGATCTGATCATCGACGGACCGCTACAATACGATGCAGCCATCATGGAAAATGTTGCGGCTTCTAAAGCACCAAACTCTCCAGTTGCAGGTAAAGCTACCGTGTTTGTCTTCCCTGATCTCAACACAGGTAATACTACTTATAAAGCGGTACAGCGTTCTGCAGATCTCGTTTCTATCGGTCCAATGCTACAAGGCATGCGTAAACCGGTTAACGATTTATCTCGTGGCGCTTTGGTTGACGATATCGTCTACACCATCGCGTTGACCGCAATTCAAGCCGACCAAGAGCAAAAATAATTGAAATAATTTCTGCTCACGGTGAATGAAAGACAACAGCCCTCGATTAACATCGAGGGCTTTTTTAATCATGGTAATCAAAGGCTTGATGCTATCGATTCAGTTAGCTTTTCACGGCCGTGGGGGCTGTCAAGATCAAGTTCTGGACCTATTGGCACCACTTGAGTTGGGTTAATCATAGTATGACTAAAATAATAATGCCGTTTGATATGATAAAAGTCAGTCGTCTCACGTACCCCTGGGTGTTGATACAATTCTTTAAGGTAAGCGTTAAGATGGGGGTAATCCGCAATCCGCCGCTTATTACATTTAAAATGCCCCACATAAACCGCATCAAAACGAATGAGAGTGGTAAATAAGCGCCAATCTGCTTCCGTTAATGTTTTGCCTGCCAAATAACGGTAATTAGCCAAATGTTGTTCGACCTTATCGAGCGCGGCAAACAGTGCGTTATAAGCCTGTTGATAGGCTGCCTGAGTGGTGGCAAAACCACAGCGATAAACACCATTATTTATGTTGGGATAAATAAAGGCATTCCACTCATCAATCACTGGCTGCAATACGGCTGGGTAATAATCAGCTTGATTGCCAGTCAATGAATTGAACGCTGAGTTAAACATGCGAATAATATCTGCCGATTCGTTACTGACGATGGTTTGAGTTTGCTTATCCCACAATACTGGTACTGTTACCCTACCAGTATAATCGACTTTGGCTTGAGTATAGAGTTGATGTAAAAAACGATGCCCAAATAACGGTTCGGGGATACCAAACTGCCAGCCATGGCTCAGCATATCAGGGCAAACGACCGTTACGTCAATATGGTCTGTCAGCTGTTTTAACTCTCGGAAAATTAACGTGCGGTGCGCCCATGGGCAGGCTAAAGAAACGTAAAGATGATAGCGACCTGAATCGGGAGTGAATCGAGCATTCGGTGTGTTTTCTATCCAATGGCGAAAGCCTGCGTCTTCACGCACAAACTGTCCATTGCTCTGTTTGGTATCATACCAAACATCCTGCCATTGCCCTGCCACTAATCTGCCCATGATGACCTCTCTTCGGGTATTTTTATGATTCAACACGAGTAATCAGTATAAAGTGAACCGATAAGAAGAGTAGCGAGCAGAGTTGGCCTAGATGTTCAAAATTTTTGATGGTTTATGAAACAATACCCCAATATTTACTATTGGAGTATTGTGAATGCAAACTGATTAAATATCCACTTGCAGGCAAGATACCGCGTGTAAATCATTACCTTTAATTTGTGGCTTAGTGTGGGCACATTCTGCCGTGGCTTGTGGGCAACGAGTACGGAACACGCAACCCGATGGCGGGCTAATTGGTGACGGTAAATCGCCTTCTAACATCTGAATCGTCTTGCTACGCTCT
>SLFB01000162.1 GCA_007124475.1 Vibrio sp.
ATGAGCATAGATAAACTATGTGATTGGGATGAACGAACGTCGCCAACACCCCCTGCATCTTCAAGTAAGAAGGGTATAAAGGTCATTACTTAATATTCAAGAAAGCAGCGCCTCTCACACCGCCAGAATCACCATGCTTAGCCTTAATAATTTTTGGACATTTTGCTACTGATAATAAGTATTTGGGGATACGCTTCGGCATTTCTTGATAAATGAGCTCAAAGTTTGATAAGCCACCACCTAAAGCCACCACATGTGGATCATTAGCAGTAAACAAATTGGCAAAACAGATAGCTAAAAGCTCCATAAAACGCTCAACATGCTCAACAGCTTTGGCTTCACCTGCTTGATAGGCTTGTATGATGTCAATCGCTTTCTTATGCTCAGCATAATAATGTTGATAGATAAGCTCAAAACCACGTCCAGATAAATAACTATCTAGGCAGCCTTTTTTACCACAACCACAACCTAATAGTGGCGCGTTTTCACCGAGATGGAACCACGCATCAATCGGCAAACGCATATGCCCCACTTCACCAGCAACATGGTTACGGCCAGAAAAGATTTTACCGTCATAAACAAAACCACCACCAAAGCCAGTCCCGAGGATTAAGCCGAGTACCGATGGTTCATTTTTTAATTCATCATCCCAAGCTTCTGATAGTGCAAAGCAGTTAGCGTCATTTTCAATTTTAACACTACGCCCAATGCGAGCTTCTAAATCTGCGCGTAATGGTTTGTCTTTTGCTGCAGGAATATTAACGGTCAAAACATTACCGGTTTCAGCATCTTCTGAGCCAGGCAACCCTAGCCCCACTTTCCCTTCTAGTGCAAATTGTGCATCATACTTGGTAATCATCTCAACCAAAGTATCCACCAGCAGTTCATAATCATCGGTTGGTGTTGCTACTCGTTCAGTAGCAACACGTTGTAAATTCTCATCAAAGGCACCAAACTCAATTTTTGTGCCACCGACATCAAAGCCATAAAACATGCTCATCTCTCCTTAAAAACCCAGCCTTGGGTAAATGAAAAAAATAAAAATCGCTACATTATCCACAAGATAAATAATGTTGTCCGTGATTGATCCCGAGTTTATTGATTTAGCGAACTGTTTGCTTATAAAAGCAACACATTAAGCAGCATTATATTTTAACCATGTGCTTAGCGCGGGTCTTTGGATCATGGATACACTAGATTTTTGCGATTTGGTCAATAAATAACTTTCTTTAAATACAGCAAACCACAGTTCTAGTGCTTCTGCAGCTTGCGGATCACCACATAAATTAAACACCAAACTGGCCACTTCAGCCGTTGCTAAATGCTGATCATTATCGGTTTTACGCATTAAATAAGCAGACATTTTTTGAGGTTCAATCGATAATAAAGGTAACGGATGTAAATAGGTCGATTGACGGAAAATACGTTTTGCTTCGCGCCAACTACCATCAATAAATATCAATAAAGGTTTGCGCCCATCCTCTAGTTGCGATGGGAAATCCAACTGACGGCTTTGGTCTGCTTCGCTTTGCGCTGGAAACACTAAAATAGGCATGAAAGTAGGATCCTGTAATAACGCGAGCATCGCTAAATCTGGCTCAGTACGATGCCATTGATAAACATAGGTTTCTTTAATCGTATCGGCGATGAGTCGACCGGTGTTACTTGGCTTAAACACTTCATTGCTTGATACTATTAGTAATGCTGCCAATGGCGAATCAATATCTGGCTTGACCGCACATAAACAATACTGCTCTGCCACTTGGCAGTATTCGCAGCGCGATATTTTTGAGCCTCGAGCAAGAAAAGGTTTTGTAGATTGCCGTAAGCGATCTTGATATAAATGATGAAAAGCGTGGATTCGCATAACTCTATCGTTAACATTGCTTAATTGAAGGTCATTCTACCTTTCAGAACTAAGACCTGCTAGTATTTTACCTATACAGGAAGCCTCCATATGCAACCAGAAACCATTCGCTTAATACTATTCTGTCTGATTTTATCTGGCTGTGGCGTGTGGGAGTTAGCCAAACCGAGAAGAAAGCTTTCTCAACCTAAATGGTTACGTTGGTTGAATAATTTAGGTATCGTTGGTTTTAACAATCTCGTTATCTTATTGCTCATGCCTATCGTTGCTTTCTCGGCGGCTCAATGGGCTCAAACCAATCAGTTTGGATTATTTCACTGGCTCAAATTAACCTCTTTTTGGCATATCTTGCTGGCTTTACTTGCCTTGGATCTCATTATTTACGGACAACACCTTCTATTTCATCGTGTGCCTTATTTATGGCGTTTACATCGTATGCACCATAGTGATCAAGATATCGATGTCACAACCGGACTGCGTTTTCATCCATTAGAAATTTTTATTTCTATGTGGGTCAAAATAATAGCAGTCGTTATGTTGGGCATCTCACCGGTCGCTGTATTATGGTTTGAAGTTATCCTCAACAGCAGCGCCATGTTTAACCATAGCAATATTAAACTGCCATCAGTGGTAGACCAGTGGTTAAGAAAAGGGATTGTTACTCCAGATATGCACCGAGTTCATCACTCAGTTGATACCAAAGAAACCCACACCAACTTTGGCTTTTGTTTATCCATTTGGGACAAATGGTTCAAAACCTACCGCTCTCAACCAAGACTAGGCCATGATAACATGGAGATTGGTTTGACCATATTTAACACTAGTAGGGAGCAATGGTTAGATAAGATGCTCAGTCAACCTTTTCGATGTCAACGAAAGAAGAATAAGCATTAAATAGATTATGTGTAACCCAGAAAAAGTGATTGAAATGGATACTGATTCATACCAGTAAAGACTATTGAACCTCGATTACGGAGCTGAAGCTAGCCATACAAATAACTTTACATGGCTAGTTTACTAAAGCTTTAACAAGCAAGCAGCTTGAAGGTGAACCCTACGAAAAGGAAAGGTGACACAGTCAGTTAATCATATTTACTTACTGCTGTATCAAATAAGTTTTTTACTAAAGCGATATATTCATCTAGAAAAAGGATTTGCTCATTAGTGGCTGGCTTATGCCAGACACCAGTCAGTACTTCACCTAAATCATCAACCACTAAATCCGCTTCTTTTAGTAAACGAAAACGAACACTTGAATGCAGCTCTGGATTTTGTTCGAAAATAGCCATGATATTACTTGCTACCATATCCGTAATGACATCTTCTACACTCTCCTCGCCAATCTCACCATCACGAGTAAAGATATCCATATTCATTGCTAAGTGTTCGATCAGAGCTAAATAGCCATCGGTTTCTACAACCACTTTTCTTCTCCGTTTTACGGCCCATTGCCACATTCAAGTTCACTTTCATTAATATTAAGCCATGAATAGTGTTTTTCACAGTCTAAGTATGAATATTAACCTCATTCAATACTTAACCTTTAGATTAACTCAAATACGGCTTGGGCTATTACTACTGTGGTGAAATTCATTATACCTTTATTGTACCTTAAAGACCCATCGGAGTTAAACATGCTATCACTCGGAATACGGTTCCTTGACGATAATCACATAAGCAAACATTTATCTTTGAAAGGCATGAAATTAAATAAATTTCTGTATACAAGCCCCCTGAAAAACTCTTTAACTTCACCTAAACTAAAAGCACTTTGATTACTATAGTGACACTTTATCCCAACATTACTGCATTTTCAAAATATCAGCGATATCCGGTATCGACCTTTAATCACTATGGGAGAATGTTATGTGGCAAGCGATTAACGAGCAACTATCAGCAAACCTTGGCTCCCCGTTTGATATCACGGATAAGCTCAAACTCGATAACCAAGGCTTCGATGAGCAATACATCATTAGCAATGAGCAAGATAGATACCTTATTAAAATTAGTCATAAAGAACACCTCCCTATTTATGAAGCCGAAATCCGCTCTTTACTCCTACTATCTGAAAGTCAGGCCTTTATTGTGCCACAGCCTATTCTAAGTAATACAACAAAAAGCCATGCTTTTCTGATTTTAGATTACTTAGCTATCAAACCTTTGAGTGAACCGGAAGCTCAGTACAAATTTGGCCAACAGTTGGCAAGGTTACATCAATGGGGAGAGCAAAAAGAATTTGGTCTAGATGAAGATAATTATCTTGGCCATATATTACAACCTAACCCATGGCACAAAAAATGGCCTCTCTTTTTTGCAGAACAACGGATCGGGTGGCAGCTACAACTACTGAAAGAAAAAGGGCTTTATTTTTGTGATATCGATGAATTAGTAGAGGTGGCTAAGCACCTGCTGGCCGGCCACACTCCAAAGCCTTCTCTTCTCCATGGAGCCTTATGGTTTAATAATATTGCTCAATCAGTCAACGGGGCTATTTGTTCTAACCCAGCGAGTTATTGGGGAGATCATGAATGTGATATAGCAATGGCTGAGCTCTCTGGCGGTTTTTTAACTGAGTTTTATCAGGGCTACCAAGCCCTCTCCCCCTTATCACATCAATACCATAACCGCAAAGCGTTATACCAGCTTTATCATCAGCTCAATCTTTGTAATCAATTTGGTGGTCATTACCTGGAGCAGGTCGATTTGGCAATCAAAAACCTCCTCGCTTATTGATAAATGAATCTCATGCTCGTTAATTTAAGGCCCAAGTTTAACCGCCGTACCAAAAGCTAACACTTCCGAGGAGCCGTTGGTAATTGCGCTCGTGGTAAATCTGACGCCAACTACCGCATCCGCCCCCAGTTTTTTAGCTTCTGACAATAAACGCTCTACAGCTAAATTGCGCGCTTCGCTAAGTAGCTCGGTATAACCGCGTAATTCACCGCCGACAATACCTTTTAAATTAGCCATAATATCTCGGCCTAGATGTTTCGATTGAACCACATTTCCCGTTACGACCCCTAAAATCTCACTGATGTCTTTACCGGGTATTAGCTCAGTCGTGGTATACAACATAGCCTGTATCCTTATATTAATTAATGGTTATTGTTGATAGACGATTCATATCATCTATCAACAGCTTAACAAACTCTAACCCTAGCCGGTCAACGAAAACACTCACTAACATAACAACCGCTTCTGATTAAAAAACGTATATACTAAATAAATAGCATTACTACAGGGAAGAAAGTTATGCCGCATCAAAAGCCTACAGAGTCCATCAGTAATCCTTTTTCTAGTCGAATAGGCAGACGAATAATTCTGATCATGGTAGTTTTGAGTGGGCTGCTAACCCTGAGCACCACCTTATTACAACTTTATTGGGACTACAAACAAGAGATCAACGAAATTAACCAAAAGCACTATGAAGTGGAAAATGTCCATTCAGAGCTTCTGGTTAGCTCACTCTGGTCTTATGACCTCGCGCTCTTACAACAACATCTTGAATTGCTCGTTAATCTACCTAAAGTTCAATACTTAGAAATTCGCTCGCTACAAACCGTGATTAGTGCGGGAGAAAAAGTGGCGAATTACCCGATCAGCGACAGCTATCCATTAATTTATTATAATGTTCCCGATCAGCGACATGAAGAAATTGGCACAATTTATATCGAATCTAATGCTGAAGAAATTTATACCGCATTAGCACAACAGTTTTTAACCACCTTAACCATTAATGCGGTTAAAACACTCCTGGTTTGTGGCATTTTACTGTTAGTTTTCCATTCCAGCATTAACCAACGTATTTTCCAAGTGGTCGATTACCTACGTCGTTATAATCCCCGCCACCCCGCCTTGCCCCTCGAATTAAATAGCCACAAATGGATAATAGAAGAAAATGATGAGCTCGATTTACTCGGCTATGAAGCTAATCGCATCACCGCCAACATCACTAAGTTATACCAAAACATTCAACATGAAAAAGAACGTTTGGCCGACTTTACTCAGGTTTCCTCAGATTGGTTGTGGGAAACCGATCACCAAGGGCGGTTAATCTATTGCTCAGACAGTATGCTAGATGCGCTACAGCTAGACATTTTGCAACAACCTATGTTCAAACAGCTCCCTTGCTTTGCTAACGCTCATCATTTACACCAATTGCTGCAATCAAAGCAAAGTTTCCAACATTGTGAGCTTGGCGTTGTATTGAGTGATCAGTCCTGCTATTTGATGTTACAAGCCATTGCTCGCTACAAAGATGAGAGGTTTGTTGGTTTTCGTGGCACGGCATTAGATATCTCGTCGCTCAAACAAACTCAGTTACAATTACATCAATTGAATGAAAATCTCGAACAACAAGTGGTAGCACGAACCCAAGATTTAGAACTGAGTCTCTCTCAACTACAGAAAACCCAACAACAATTGATTGAAGCCGAAAAGCTATCTGCTCTGGGCCAAATGGCTGCTGGTATAGCACATGAGATTAATAATCCTCTTAACTTTCTTTTCAATATTATACCTGAAATAAGAGGAGATTTTCTAACGCTGAA
>SLFB01000276.1 GCA_007124475.1 Vibrio sp.
CCCTTCCTACTTGAAGCAGCAGGAGGGCAACGATCGATCACCCCAATCGCATAGTCTTTCTATGCGATTGGGGATAAATTCATTTTCCGCCTACCTGCAACGCCAGATGGGTTGGGTAAGAAGTTGCCGGATTCATACCATCATAACCAGAATTTTTTCACTTGATCGGCGTCTGAATAATGATGGGCAATTTGCGCTTGCATTAATTCAGCTGTCGCAATAGCATCGGTCAACGCATGGTGAGGTGGGTAGTCTGGTAAATGATAACGCTGCCTTGCTTGACCAAGGCGAAGAGATTCAGGTTTTTTCCCACGTAATTTATTCCAGATCCCCGATGTTAGGCGCTTTTGAATATTACTTTCTATTTGCATCGTATCAATAATCGGGAACTCAATCCCTTCGGCAATTCTGCGTTTAAAAGCTTGATCAAGGAATTCACGCTCAATAACATGATAATGCACAACCACGATTTTACCGGATAGCTCGGTCAATAATGGTTGTATGATCTCTTTTAAATCAGGAGCGTCCATAATATCATTATGAGTAATACCATGAATGACAACAGACTCTTCATCTAATTTTTGCCGAGGACGTACCGTCCAATGTTTTGCTCGATTAAGAAAAACCCGCTGTAAAGTAAAGGGGACTAAACCAATCGTAATAATCTCATCTTTGTTTGCGTCTAGGCCCGTCGTTTCAAAGTCCATGGCAACAAATTCAATTTCTTTTAATGCCGTTTGACCCGATGTTATCTCAGTTTGATAGAATTCTTGTAGTAGGGGTGATTTAACGACACCTTGCTTGGCCTGATATTTATACGGCCAGTCAATGCAAGGGGCTTGGAGCAATCCTTTCATATTCACCTCTATTTAAAGCTGCTACTTGCTTGATAACGATACTTGAGGAAGTTTTGCCCATTACTTAAGATTTGAAAGGCATCCTTTAAATTACGTCGTTCAAAATCAGATAAATTTTCTGGCTCAATATTGTTATCTGGTTGAATCTCGTTTTCCACATCGAGAGCTTGATGACGAATACGAACCATTGAAATAAATTCTAGTGCATCTCGTAAATCTTGCCCACGCCCTTTGGGTAAGATCCCTGCATCAATAACATCATCAAGGCGCTCAAAAGAGTTTTTAGCTCGAGAGCCAACTGCAAGAGCATGTACCCGAATAAGATCGGCTAAGGGAGCGGTACCACGGCGTTTTAGGTTGATTGAATTATTATGGCGGCCATCTTTTTCCATCACGAAATTTTTGAAAAAACCAAGTGGGGGAGTACGGTTAAGCGCATTACGGGCTAAACAAGCTAAGAAGCGGTTGTTGCGTCTGGCGCGGCGAACAATAAAGCCGTTGAGTTGTTCTGCCCATTTTAAGCGACCATAAACGCCGTCTAAATCAAAGAAAATTGAAGCATTAAGTAATGCTTTAGGGTTGGGGTTATCTATCCAATCAGCAAAACACTCTTCCCACTGCTGACGAGTCATGCGCCACATAGGATTGGTTGCCATTATCTCACCAGTACAATAGCTATAACCACACTTATCTAAGCCGTCACAGACAAATTTAGCTAAATCAGTAAAATATTGACCATGCTGCGCTTCATCATAGCTATCATCAAGAAGTAATGCGTTATCTTGATCGGTGACAATCAATTGTTCATCGCGTCCCATGGAGCCAAGAGCAAGAAAACAGTAAGGAATAGGCGGTTCACCAAGTTGCTCTTCAGCCAGCTCCAACAACCTTTGTTTGAAACTACGGCCAATGGTTGACATCGCTGTGCCAACCATATGCGAGTTTGCATCCTCATTAACCAAGCGGACAAAGGCGTATTTGACTTGTTTGGCTAGGTTGGCTAAATCTTCAACGCTATTTTGATGGAAAATGGTACTGACTAACAATAACGAGTTATGAGACTCATGGCGAACAATATCAGTAATATCAATAATACCTATGGGTTGTCCCTCTTTGATCACAGGTAAATGATGAACGTTATAGCGCAACATAAATAGCATGGCTTCATAGACATAGGCATTATGATCAAGCGAGATCACTTCACTGGTCATGACTTCAGTGACAGAACTTGCGTGATCTAAACCACAAGCTATGACTCGGCGGCACAAATCTCTATCCGTTAAAATCCCCACTACCGGGCTACTGTCATCTTCATTATCTTTCAGAATACTGGGGTCGATAATTAGCAGTGAAGAGACATTCTCATCGGACATTTTGACAGCCGCTTCTTGGATAGAAGCATCGTTATAAACGAAAGGGGCTTCTCTGGTCAGTAGATGTTTTACTTTTGATGTCGTTAAATCGTTTTGCTCTTGCGTGTTAGACACCGTTTGTCGTAAACGTGCATTATCTTGAACTTCTACATAATCAGCAAAACTATCATATTCATCATACAACTTTTGGAACACGGCTTCAGGCATACAATAAATTAAAGTATCTTCAGTTGCCGTAACAGGAAAGCGAACTTTGTTATTAGTTAACAGTCCCATTTGACCAAATAATCCACCCTCGGTAAGTCGGTTGTAAAGTTCACCTTTGCGTCGATACACTTCAACGACACCACTGCGAACAATGTATAAATCTTGGATATGATCGCCTGCATGAATGATAGGTGTGTCTTGCCGATAGTAAGCAATTTCAATTTGATGCACTGCTTCATCTAAAGCCGACTCCGGTAGCTCACAAAAAGGTGGGTATTGGGTCAAAAAGTTTTTAATTTCAATTAACTCGACTTCCATTAATAGACTCCTGAGGCAAAAACAATCTGACTTAAGTTGGTATGCCGTGACATGGATGATTACCGGCTACCTGCAATATAATTAGGGTATATACCCTTCCTGCTTGAAGTAGCAGAGGTGCTGCTACGCGAGCTCAGTCCAATCACATAGCCTATCTATGCTCATAGGACATGACTCACTTTCCGCTGATCTGCAACTCGAAGTTGTTTGGCTATAGCCTACACTATTTTCACGGCTAATGCAGATTTGAGGCAAAGATTACTCTTTTCTTTAACAGATTGATTTATGATTAAATAAATGGACAACAGTGGGCTGGTGCATCTATGAAACGTTTATTATTGATGGGTATTTTGCTGACACCTTTTGGGCTAGTGGCAGAGACAAAACCGAATACTCAGTTTGATAATTATAATCTATTTGAAGCTGAGTTAACCTCAGGAACCATGGATGGTGTATACGCAGCGGGTCGAAGTGATAATACGACGGCATTGGCTATTCATCTTAGCTATCGGCCTTTGGCGAATCAGTTATTGTTGATCAGTGATTATAGCGCGCGTTTTTATCATCCACAGGATCAAACTGTTGAGCAATATCGCTTGAGAGTGGGGGCGGGGTATTTCTGGCCGTTGCGAGAGAACTTACACTTATTAACCCATATTAAGGTTGGTGGATTACGCATTAGTGGCAATCAAGTGACCAATAACTTAACGCGTGAAATTTATAGTGCGGATTTAGGGTTACGCTATGCGCTTAGTGAGCATTGGTTGATAAGCTTACTTGCTGAAGCGAACTTTAATCATTGGCAAGATGAATATGTTTATGCTCTAAAAGCGGATTACCAACTTAACCGCCGCTTAGCACTTGGCGCCATGATGACTTTTCGTGATGGGGAATATCAAGATATTAATGAGTTTGGCATGACGCTGCGCATTCATTACTAAGTACGCTGTCCTTTTTGCTCTACTTGAGGTTGCAGGGGCTAGGTTTAATCACCGCCATCACATAGCCTATCTATGCTCATTGGGTATGATTCACTGGCAGCCTACCTGCAACGTTAAGTTGTTTGGGGATAAATCAGAGCTATAAAACGACTTTAATGCCTTCACATAATGGCGACATATTATTTTTAGTCATTCCGGCTACGCTTATCCGTCCAGAACCCACGATATAGATTGCAAACTCTTGTTTTAAACGTTCAACTTGTTGTTTGCTCAAACCAGAGAATGAGAACATGCCATTTTGACGCTTAATAAAGCTAAAATCAGCTTCGACGCCAAGCTCTGTTAGGCGAGTAACAAACAGCTCACGCATTGCTTGAATCCGTTCGCGCATTTCGGCTACTTCAGCTTCCCATTCAGCGCGCAAGGCTGGATTTTGCAGGATATAAGTCACAACGGCAGCGCCGTGAGCAGGTGGATTAGAGTAAATCGAGCGAATAATGGCTTTCACTTGTGAAAATGCGGTATTCGCAATATCAGCTGAATCCGCCACTAAGGTAAAGGCACCAACACGCTCATTATACAAACCGAAATTTTTTGAGAACGATGAAGCCACTAAAATCTCAGGATTGTGCTGTGCAAAAATACGTAGCCCAGCGGCATCTTCTTCTACGCCGGAAGCAAAGCCTTGATAAGCAAAATCAAATAGAGGCAATAAGCCTTTTCGAGCCACTAACTTAGCTAAGGTTTCCCACTCTTCAAGCGTTGGATCAATGCCGGTAGGGTTATGGCAGCAACCATGCAGTAGTACCACATCGCCAGCAGAGGCTTGCTCAAGATCGGCAAGCATAGCAGGGAAGTCTTTGTCTTTTTTGTTGGCATCGTAATAAGTGTATTCTTTGGTTTCTAGGCCAGCTGCGGCAAAGACGCCGTGATGATTAGCCCATGTTGGATTACTGATCCAAACTTTGACCTCTCCGAGGTGACGCTTAATGAATTCACCAGCCACACGAAGAGCGCCAGTACCACCTGGAGCTTGTGCCGTTTTAGCTCGTTGACTTGAAATGATTTCTGCTTGTTCTCCAAACAACAGTTGCTGTACTGCCGCAGCATATTCTGCCGTACCTTCGATGGTCAAGTAAGACTTGGTTTTTTCTGATTCCAGTAGTGCCGCTTCGGCTTTTTTCACCGTGTTTAAAACGGGAGTTTCGCCAGACTCATTTTTGTAAATACCAACCCCAAGGTTAATTTTGTCTGTTCTCGGATCATTCTTAAACTCTTCAGTTAAACCAAGAATGGGATCTGCTGGGGCAGCGACAACTTTTTCAAACATAATGTGCATCCATGTAAAGTTAAGGTGATACTTTTACTATCAGCAATTGCAGAGGTTATGGTGTTCTGATGGTCATCAGATGAGTATTTATCCCTGATTGGATGAAATATTTAACCGTCAAACTGCAACGCTTTGTAGTGTGAGTAGAGAAAATAGGTGTTCACTAGTTATACCTTTCTGGCAGTATAGTGACAACCATCACGTTTAATAAACCCAAAAAAAACCTCCGCGCTGCGAAGGTTTTTTAACAAGTTGATTTAGAAATTAGCGCTACGTGGTGTACGTGGGAATGGGATCACATCGCGGACGTTGCCCATGCCAGTGACATAAGAGACTAAACGTTCAAAACCAAGACCGAATCCTGCATGAGGAACCGTGCCATAACGACGTAAATCACGATACCAGCTCATATGCTCAGGGTCGATATCCATCTCAATCATACGAGCATCCAAAACATCTAGGCGCTCTTCACGTTGTGAACCACCGATAATTTCGCCAATGCCTGGTGCCAAAACGTCCATCGCTGCAACCGTTTTACCATCGTCATTAAGGCGCATGTAAAATGCCTTAATATCTTTTGGATAGTTTTTGACGATCACTGGGGCCTTGAAATGCTCTTCAGCTAGGTAACGTTCGTGTTCAGAAGAAAGGTCGATACCCCATTCAACGTCAAATTCAAATTTGCGGCCAGATTCGATTAGGATATCAATCGCATCAGTATAATCAACTTGAGCAAAATCAGATTGTACAAATTGCTCTAGACGGGTAATCGCTTCTTTATCAATGCGAGAAGCAAAGAATTCTAAATCATCACGGCGTTCGGTGAGCACAGCATTAAAGACATACTTAAGCATATCTTCCGCTAATTTAGCTACGTCATTTAAGTCAGCGAAAGCAACTTCAGGCTCAACCATCCAAAATTCTGCTAAGTGACGGCTAGTATTCGAGTTTTCTGCACGGAATGTCGGGCCGAAAGTATACACCTTACTTAATGCACAAGCATAAGCTTCAGCATTCAACTGACCAGATACGGTTAAGAATGTCTCTTTACCGAAGAAATCTTCGTTAAAGTCAATATCACCGTTTTCTTTATGAGGTAGGTTTGCTAAATCTAAGGTTGAAACGCGGAACATTTCACCCGCACCTTCTGCATCGGATGCGGTGATGAGCGGAGCAGAAACCCAAAAGTAACCTTGCTCATGATAAAAGCGATGAATGGCTTGCGATAAGCAGTTACGTACACGCGCCACTGCACCAATCACATTGGTTCTTGGACGAAGGTGAGCCACTTCACGTAAATATTCAATTGAATGGCGAGTTTTCGCCATTGGATAGGTTTCGGCATCCTCTACCCAACCGACAACGTTTAGTTCAGTTGCGGCTAGTTCAAAATCTTGGCCACTGGCAGGCGATTCAACGACTGTCCCTGTGATTTCTACTGAACATCCCGTAGTAAGCTTCAATACTTCGTCTTGATAGTTATTCAGAGTATTCGGGACCACGGCCTGAATCGGGTCGAAACAAGAGCCGTCATATAAGGCAAGGAATGAGATTCCAGCTTTGGAATCACGACGTGTACGGATCCAGCCGCGAACAGTGACTTCACTGTCTACTGCAAGCTTACCGCTTAGTACGTCTTTAACAGGCGCGTAAGTCATGTTTAAAATCGTCTCCATTTAGGTAGTCATCTAGCTGTGTTGGTATGATATTGCTGTGGATAGCGACACATCAAAGCCGATTTGGCGGTTACACGTAAGTTAAGCGCCAAGCAACGGTTAAATCCAAACAAAGCTTAAGTTGATTTATAATTATCAGTTCAATCACACATATTACCTGTCAATTTATTCGCATCAACCTTTAATATCGTTTGATTGTTGATTTATTACTCGAAAGACTAAATTGTTTAAATAAATGATGGTTAATGAGCATAAAACCGATGTTTATTCAGCCAATATCACCAAAAGCAAGGATGATTGAAATACGCTTGTCTGTCCGTGCGAGATTCCGTAGTATGACGCCTCATTTTTAAGCTTGAGTATTACGATGAAAACTGAAATTTACAAAGAGTTCATGTTTGAAGCCGCCCACCATCTACCACATGTGCCTGCTGGGCATAAATGTGGCCGCTTACATGGACACTCTTTTTTGGTTCGTCTTTATGTCGCAGGTGAGGTTGATCCACAAACTGGGTGGTTGATTGATTTTGCAGAAATTAAAGCAGCGTTTCAGCCCATTTATGACCGCTTAGATCATTATTACTTAAATGACATTGAAGGATTAGAGAATCCAACTAGCGAAGTCTTAGCAAAATGGATCTGGCAACAGTTAAAACCTAGTTTACCTTTGCTGAGTAAAGTTGAAATAAAAGAAACTTGTACCGCTGGTTGTATTTATACCGGTTAAGTTTAACGTTAAAGATAATTCGCACACATGGTGATATTAAAAAAGCCCGCATCTATATTGCGGGCTTTTGTTCTTTTTAAACATTACCTTATGATTAACAGATAACCTTCACCGCTAAACCACCTTGTGAAGTTTCACGGTATTTAGCGTTCATATCTTTGCCTGTTTCCAGCATGGTCTCAATAACTTTATCAAGAGAAACACGCGGAGCCGATGAGCGGCGCAGAGCCATACGAGTCGAGTTAATCGCTTTAACCGCGGCAATACCATTGCGTTCAATACAAGGAACTTGCACTTGACCAGCTACAGGGTCACAAGTTAGACCAAGGTTATGTTCCATGGCTATTTCTGCTGCCATACATACTTGCTCTGGGCTGCCACCGAGCAACTCTGCTAAACCCGCCGCGGCCATTGAACAAGCAACACCAACTTCTCCCTGACAACCGACTTCAGCACCTGAGATAGAAGCATTGCGCTTATACAAACCACCGATAGCACCTGATGTTGCAAAGTAACGAATATAGTCTTTCTCAGTGACGGTTTGGATAAATTTATCGTAATAAGCCAAAACGGCAGGAATAATGCCACAAGCTCCATTGGTGGGTGCGGTGACTACGCGGCCACCAGCCGCATTCTCTTCATTAACCGCAAAGGCATACATATTAACCCAATCAACAACCGCCATTGGATCATTGGTGGTTTTTTCCGAGGTTAATAACTGCTGACGCAGGGCTGCAGCGCGACGAGGCACACGCAGTGGACCTGGTAAGATGCCTTCAGTATTAAGCCCGCGCTCCATACACTCACGCATGGTACGCCAAATGTTAGCAAAATAGGTACGCACTTCTTCGTCAGAATGTAGAGCTTTTTCGTTTGTCATCACCAAAGTGCTTATTGAAAGGCCGTGTTCATGACACTGGTTAAGAAGTTGTTCAGCACTGGTAAAAGGGTGGGGGACTTGTACTGGAGATTCAATCTCCTTACCAAAGCTTTCTTCGTCAACAATAAAACCACCACCAATAGAGTAGTAAGTTTTTGAATACACAGGTTGATCGTCGATCCAAGCATGAATTTGCATGCCATTTTCGTGTAACGACAAATTACTCTTATGGAAGTTCATGCCGCCTTCACGAGGAAAATCAACGGTATGACAGTGCATACCAACAGGAAGGCGCTCTGTTTCTTCGACACGAGCGATAAAACTTGGAATTGCATCAATATCAACTTTTTCTGGGCTATTGCCCGCTAAGCCCATGATAATGGCAGTATCCGTGTGGTGACCTTTCCCTGTCAGTGATAATGATCCATAAACATCTACGGTAATTTTAGTGATGTCACGCAATTTTCCCATTGCTCGTAGATCATCAATAAACTGTTTACCGGCTTTCATTGGGCCAACCGTATGTGAGCTTGACGGTCCAACACCAATTTTATAGATATCAAATACACTAATCATATTGATTGCCTCAAAAGTAAGCCCCCCTTGAAAAAGGGAGGCTTTTTTATCGTTATATTCAGCCTTTCTAGTCTCTTACACAGTCACTTTTTATCATTAATGTGTTCAACCAGTTAAGGGGCTTTATTCTTTTCATAAGTGATAGATTAAAGCGCTCCGTAGATTACAGAACTAATCGCTGCAAAACCACAAATAAGTGTGAATATTTGCACTGGAAGCTGAGTTTTAAACTTAGCCATTGCTGGCACTTTATGCATTGCAAAAATAGGTAGAATGAAGAGGATAGCCGCGATCATCGGTGCGCCCATAGTCTCAATCATATCTAAGATGCTTGGGTTGACAATCGCAACAATCCAAGTTGTTAACACGATAAAGATTAACGATCCTTTTTCGATAGCGCCTAATGACATTTTACTACGAGATTTTACTAGGCCCACTAAACCTTCATGAGCACCTAAAAAGTGACCGAAGTAACTGGAAGTGATGGCTGCCAAGGCAACGATCGGACCAAGATAAGAGATCAGTGGTGAGGCATGTACGTTTGCTAGGTAAGACAGCACGCTGATGTTTTGCTCTTGCGCCATGGCTAATTGCTCAGGCGTTAGTGATAAAACCACAGAGAAGACAAAGAACATCACAAACCCCATCAACATCATTGCAGCACCTGCAGTGATCATATCTGTTTTTACCACGGCATGTTCGCCATGTTCTTGGCGTTGCGATTTAGTAAACTGACTGATAATCGGACTGTGGTTAAAAGAGAATACAATGATAGGAATCGCTAACCAGACAATTACCGGTAGCGATGACCAGTCTGGTGAAGATTCGATAATTGAAGTATTCCAGTCAGGGATCAAATACACAGATAATGCTAACAAGATAAACACTAAAGGGTAAACCATTGCAGAGGTTGCCTTCAGCATTAATTCTTTACCAAAAATAACCCCAGCCGTCATTAATGATATTAATGCGCCAGACAGTAACCAACGTGGAATAGAGGCCATACCAAATTGGTGTACAAGGAAAGAATCAACGGTGTTAGTGATACCTACACCATAAATAAGAACAATTGGATAAATGGCAAAAAAGTAAGCAAAAGTGATAAGGTTAGCGCCAGTTTTACCAAAGTGTTCTTCAACAGTATCGGTGATATCTGCATCAGGTTTGCTAGAAGAAAGAACAAAGCGAGCAAGTCCTTTATGAGCAAACCAAGTCATTGGGGCAGCGAGTAGGGCAAGTGCAACTAATGGCCAAAAGCCACCGGCACCTGCTTTGATAGGAAGAAAAAGTACGCCCGCACCGACTGCAGTGCCGAAAAGGGATAGCGACCATACGAAATCTCGATAGGTATATTTAGTAGACGATTGTGTCGTCGAAGTAACCGTTGTGGTTGTATTCATGTGTAATTTACTCATTTTGGGAACAGGAAATAAGTCGAGCGCAATTTTGCAGGTTTTTTTACAATAAAAAATAGATCTAAATCATGAATTGTCTGCGCAGTTAGCATGATATGCTAAAAACTTATTCATGATCACGAAAAAACTGTGCCACATGGCCAAAATGTTAATTTTTATCGGTTATTGAGTTGATTTAAGGTTTTTCATTTTCGTGGTTATATAAGGCAACCGTTTGCTTTGGATCCGGTCAGTTAGTTTAATTATCAGTAGCAAATGATAAAAACTTTTATTTATGAGGTTTTGTTAATCATTAATGTGATTTTGTAGGGCTTGGATGATTTGTGCAGTCATACCCCATATAAAATGATGTTTATATGGCACTGCGAACACTTTATGCAGCGAGTTTTTTATTAAAAAGGTATTGCTCAGTAAGTGTTGGGCATTGAGCAAGTAACTGGCGGGAACTTCAAATACCTCTTCTACTTCATTGTGATCAATCACCATTTCATAACTAGGGTCAATTAATGCCACAATAGGCGTCACCGCAAAATGACTGATGGTCACTAACTCAGGTAGCTGACCAAGAATATGGATGCAGTCTTCTTCTAAGCCAATTTCTTCTTTCGCTTCTCGTTTGGCAGTTTGATAAAGGTTACCATCACTTTTCTCAAATTTACCTCCGGGGAAACTGATTTGACCCGGATGGTGTTTTAAATGATCAGCGCGTTTAGTAAATAGCACACTTAAGCCTTGCTGGCGTTCGACAAAGCCAACCAATACTGAAGCTTTACGCAAATTAGAGGCGCGTAAGTGACTGGCTCGATTGAGAGATTGGGCATGGTAGCCGATGGGGGTTTTCAGCAAAAAGTCCTGCATTAGTTGCTGCTTATCAATCATACTTTTAGCTCCCAGATCGTTCACCCCAATCACATAGATTCTCACAATTTATGGCTTTGGTAAGAGTCTTCCTTGGCTCCCACCAAAGGCCAGTCTACGGCTGCACAACTTGTTGCATCCAAGCTTTCACTCACTTGCCACCTAGCTGTAGCTTCAAGTCGGTTGAGTAGACTTGCTTTCAGTTACAAAGGCTCGCTTGCGGCCGATTCACATCCAGCTATGTAAATATATACCTTAAATTTAGTCTATTTTGTCAAAGTTGGCAGAATACGACTTAATTTATCAAGGGTTTCTTGATATTCCGCTTGCCATTCACTGTCAGCGACAATACCGCCTCCAGCCCAAGCGTATATCTTTTGTTGATGAGTGACTAAAGTACGGATAGTGATACTGGTATCCATAGCGCCATGGCGACTAATGTAGCCGATAGAACCGCAATAAGCGCTACGTCGATGGGGTTCTAGCTCCTCAATGATCTGCATCGCTCTTATTTTGGGAGCGCCAGTAATAGAACCTCCGGGAAAGCTAGCGCGTAATAAATCAGTGGCTTGATAGCCATCCTCTAATTGGGCGCGGATGGTACTGACCAGATGATGGACGGCTGGAAAGCTTTCAATCGCAAAGAGCTTAGGAACATGCACGGTTCCGGGCTTTGCCACACGGCCAATATCATTACGCAGTAAATCGACAATCATTAAATTTTCTGCTTGGTCTTTTAAGGCTTGGGCCAGTTGTTCAGCTTGCTGTTGATCCTGTTGAGGATCTGTGCAGCGAGGGCGGGTACCTTTAATCGGCTTAGTTTCCACCACCCCTTGTTTTAACTGCAAGAATCGCTCAGGAGAGACGCTAAGAATCGCTCCTTGCGGTAAGCGAATAAAAGCAGAAAAAGGTGCGAGATTACTCTGTTCTAATTGCTGATAAGCCAGCCATTCACTGCCTTGATATTGCGCTTCAAAACGCTGAGCGAGATTGATCTGATAGCAATCGCCAGCCAGAAGATAGTCTGCAATTTGCTCAAACTTAGCATGATAGTCCGCAGAGCTCATATTGGATGCCCAAGGGCGAGTTAAATGGAAGTCGGCCTTTGCTGCCGGCACTATTGACGAGAACCAGCGTTGCGCATTATCAAGATTAACGCCAACCCAACAAGCGGTTTGCTGCTGATGATCAATCACAATAGCCCACTCATACAGGCCGATAGCCATATCAGGCATGGCAATATCATGCTGAGCTTGTGTGGCTAAAACTTCGATACGTCGGCCAAGGTCGTAGCCAAAATAACCTAACGCACCGCCAATAAAAGGCAACTCGCCATGATAAACCTGATCAGGTAAATGCTGAGCTTGTAATTGAGCCACTAAGGTAAAAGGATCCTCCTGTGACATTGTAACGCCGGTTGGCTGCTGAATCGTGGTTTCAAGGCCATAAGTCACTAACGTCGCAATGGGATTAGCGACTAAAATATCAAACCGACTATCGACATGTTGCATCGAAGCGGAGCGAAGCATCATAGCCCAAGGTAAGGATTCTATTTGGCTAAAAAGGTGCTCAGCTAAATCCTTTTGATAAGTGATGGGCTGCACTTGAATATCTTTATTATCTTCAATGTTCATTTGTGTATTTTGTGACAATGGGTCACTTCATCGCGTAGCACATAGAGGAAAGCAAGAGTATCATAAAAGACTGAAAAAAAGCTGCTTCTTGAAGTTTGCACTTAATTCAGTCGCTTGTTGCCCTAAGGCTTTACTGATTTAACCTTGCGCTTTTATTAGGTAGCTTGTCACACATAACAATAATGAGGCATGCAATGACGGTAATTCGCCAACAAGATGTGATCAGCAGTGTCGCTGACGCACTACAATATATTTCCTACTACCATCCCCTAGATTTTGTCCAAGCACTAGAACAAGCCTACCATCGTGAAGAGAGCCAAGCCGCGAAAGATGCGATAGCGCAAATCTTAATCAACTCGCGTATGTCAGCAGAGGGTCATCGTCCCATTTGCCAAGATACAGGCATCGTGACCTGTTTTGTGAATATTGGTATGGAGGTACAGTGGGATTCAACCGATATGACAGTGCAACAGATGGTGGATGAGGGCGTTCGTCAAGCGTATACCAACCCTGATAACCCATTACGTGCTTCTGTATTGATGGACCCAGCGGGTAAGCGTGTTAACACCAAAGATAACACGCCAGCAGTGGTGCATATTAATATGGTGCCAGGTAATAAAGTTGAGATCCAAATTGCTGCTAAAGGTGGCGGTAGTGAGAATAAAACCAAAATGGCGATGCTTAACCCTTCTGATGATATTGCAGAGTGGGTAGAAAAAACCTTGCCAACCATGGGCGCAGGTTGGTGTCCACCTGGCATGCTGGGGATAGGCATTGGTGGTACTGCAGAGAAAGCGGCAGTACTGGCGAAAGAATCGCTAATGGAACACATCGATATTCAAGAGCTGATTGCACGCGGTCCACAAAATGCCGAAGAAGAGCTGCGTTTGGATATTTTTAACCGCGTCAATAAACTGGGTATTGGCGCTCAGGGCCTAGGCGGTTTAACCACCGTGGTTGATGTGAAAATTAAATCGGCACCCACACACGCGGCTTCTAAGCCGGTGTGCTTGATCCCAAACTGCGCGGCAACTCGTCATGTGCATTTCACATTAGATGGCAGCGGCCCAGCCGAGCTAACACCACCTAAGCTTGAAGATTGGCCACAAATTACTTGGCAAGCGGGTGCGAATACCCGCCGAGTGAATCTAGATACGGTCACTCGTGAAGAGACTCAGCAATGGAAAACCGGTGAAACCGTATTGCTGTCGGGTAAAATTTTAACTGGACGTGATGCGGCGCATAAACGCCTCCAAACCATGCTGCAAAACGGAGAGAAACTTCCTGAGGGTGTTGATTTAAGAGATAAGTTTATCTACTACGTTGGCCCTGTTGACGCGGTCGGTGATGAAGTCGTAGGGCCAGCGGGACCGACAACGTCAACTCGGATGGATAAGTTTACCGATATGATGCTTGAAGAGGTGGGCGTGATGGGCATGATAGGTAAAGCCGAACGCGGCTCAGCGACGGTTGAATCCATTAAGAAGAATAAAGCGGTTTACTTAATGGCGGTTGGCGGCGCTGCTTATTTAGTCGCGAAAGCCATTAAAAAAGCCCGTGTGGTTGCTTTCGAAGATTTAGGGATGGAAGCGATTTATGAGTTTGAAGTGGAAGACATGCCAGTGACAGTCGCGGTTGATTCAACAGGGGCTAATGCTCATCAAATTGGCCCAGACACTTGGCGGGTTAAGATTGCTCAAGCGAATCCAGCTTGATTTTGCCATTGATCTAGCCCCTTCCTACTTTAAGTTGTTTAGGTATCTGAAATAGCAGCAGGATTGGCGACGTTCGCCCACTGGCAGCACAGCGTTTGCCTCTGCGCATGGGATGAACTTACTGGCTGTCTATCTGCAACGCCCAGTGGTTTGGGTCTATGTGGAAGCATTAATTTGAATCTTCATCACTATAGGGTGTAGCATAAAGCTGCACCCTTTTTATACTTTGCTACTTGAAACTGTAGGGAACGTTTGTTCACTTTAATCACAGAGTTTGCTTATGAGAATAGGTTTATGACAATAGGCTTGTGAGAGCAAGCTTATAGAAATGAACTCACTTGCCGTCTACCGGCAGCGCCAAGTGGTTTAGGTGTATATCATTGAATGTATTTATTAAGAGAAGCCATCGGTTATGCAGCGAATCAGTCAAGAGGTTAGCGATCTACTTCATCGAGGGCTTGATGCTCACGTACGTCTTGCCGTGACAGGTTTATCCCGAGCGGGCAAAACCGCATTTATTAGCTCATTAGTGAATCAATTATTACATACGGCGACGCATGATCAGCTACCATTATTAGCCGCCGCTCGTGATAAACGGATTATTGGTGCCAAGCGTATCCCACAAAGTAACCTGATGGTGCCTCGCTTTCATTATGATCAGGCGATGGTTCAGCTACAGAGCGATCCTCCCACTTGGCCTCAGCCAACGCGTGATGTGAGTGAAATTCGCCTGGCGATTAAGTATCGTCCTGAGAAAGCGACGAAACGCTTATTGGCGAGTACCTCAACCTTATATTTAGATATTATTGACTATCCTGGCGAGTGGTTACTGGATCTCCCTTTATTGGATATCGACTTTGCCACTTGGTCGGCGCAGCAATTTAATGCTCTGCACGGAAAACGGGCTGAGCTCGCCAAGCCTTGGCTTAGCGCGCTAGATAAGCTTGAGCTCGATAGCGAAGCGGACGAAACTTTACTGGCTGAAATCGCTGCCTCGTATACCGACTATCTTTATCAATGCAAGCAACATGGTCTACATTGGGTGCAACCTGGGCGTTTTGTGTTGCCAGGTGAGTTGGCCGGGGCTCCAGTATTACAGTTTTTTCCATGTCGCGAGCTTAATTCCCAGAATAAAGCCAGCAAAGGCTCGATGTATGATTTACTGGCTAAGCGTTATCAGGAGTATCAAAGCAAAGTGGTAAGAGGGTTTTATAAACATTATTTTACCACTTTTGATCGGCAAATTGTTTTGGTGGATTGTTTGTCACCGTTAAACGCGGGCTATGAAGCCTTTATGGATATGCGTAGCGCACTAGAGCAAATTATGCATAGTTTTCGCTATGGGCGCAGTGGATTGTTCAGTCGTTTATTTGCACCGAAAATAGATAAAATCTTGTTTGCGGCGACCAAAGCGGATCACGTTACTCCTGATCAGCATCCGAATATGGTGTCATTACTACAACAAATGATTCATCCTGCTTGGCAACATGCCGCCTATGAAAATATTGAAATGAGCTGTATCAGTTTAGCCTCAATCCGCGCCACTCAGTCTGGATTTGTTGATAGCGCAGAAGGAAAACAGCCCGCGATTCAGGGGGTGGATGTAAATCAACGTGCTATTACTTTATACCCCGGTGATGTACCGAAAAAACTACCAGCAGCCAGTTATTGGCAACACAATCAATTTCAATTTATTACCTTTCGTCCGCAACAAGTCAGTTGTGAACAGCCATGCCAACACATTCGCATGGATAAAGCGTTGGATTTTTTGATTGGAGATAAATTGGCATGAGCGATTTAAAACAACAACAAATTTTTACTCAGACACTAACGGAGCAGTCAGTTCAAGACTCGCTAGCACCTGCCAGCGAGTTTCAGGCAGCACAATTTGTGGCTGAGGCGACACAAGAAACATCAACTCAGTTAGAAAGCCAGCTGGAACACGTTATTCGACCTAAACGTGGTAAAAAGTGGTTAGCTATCAGTTTGTTAACCAGTTTCGCCGGATTATTAGGCTGGCAGGCAATTGACAGCATTATTTATTCTATTCAAGCAGGAAATTGGCTTGATCTTGCTTGGGCGGGTTTTTTAAGCCTACTGGC
Source organism: Vibrio sp. (assembly GCA_007124475.1). Lineage (GTDB taxonomy): Bacteria > Pseudomonadota > Gammaproteobacteria > Enterobacterales > Vibrionaceae > Vibrio. The sequence continues at coordinate 16,610 of SLFB01000276.1, forward strand.
AGGGCTGGGGTTCACACGCTTGACGAAAGAGCTGTGGACATTGCGCCGCTTACGACAGCATTTCTCAGTACAAGAGCAGGCTGAGCAGTTGATTGAGCAAGATGGACTAGGGCAAGGACAAGATTTTTGTACCGATTTAGCGAAAAAAGGGCAGATTGACCTCAATAGTGCAGCGTACCAACGTTGGTTGCAAACCGTAGATAATAGTCATAGTGATGCAGAAGTCATCGAACTCTACGACGCACTAGTTGTCAGTGAACAAGACAAACAGGCGACGGAGATAGTCTCTCGCTACGCCACTGAGGCTGCGGTATTAGTGGCCATTAGCCCTTTGGCGTTAGTCGATATGTTATTGATTGCTTGGCGAAACTTCACCATGATTGACCGGCTAGCTGAGGTGTATGGGGTTGAACTCGGCTATTGGTCTCGGCTACAGCTGTTTAAAGCCGTCCTGGTTAATATGGCCATAGCCGGTGCGAGTGAGTTAGCCATTGATGCTAGCGTAGATTTGTTATCAATGGATTTAACCAAAAAATTATCAGCGCGAGCAGGGCAAGGCCTTGGTATAGGCTTACTCACCGCACGATTAGGGGTAAAAGCAATGGCGTTATTACGCCCTTTACCTTGGCAACAAAATAAAATGGTACGTTTAAGCACCATTCGCAAACAGATTGTGGCCAAAATAACGGCGTTAGTCACTCAATAACCACTTGATTTATTTAATTGAAATCAATCTACAGTGCAAAGGCGGTTGATAAGAGGATAATCACTTGACGCTAGAAAGCGCTTGATAGAAACTACTGTCAACAATTCGTGACACCCTCTGCTTAGGATATCATTCAGTGCGTCTAGAAGTCATTTGTGAAGACCGGCTCGGTTTAACTCGAGAATTACTTGAAATACTTGCTTCAAAAAACATCGATTTACGCGGAATTGAAATTGATGTTATTGGTATTATCTACTTAAATTGTCCCGATATTGACTTTGATACGTTCAGCGAATTAATGGCTGAAATTCGTCGTATTTCCGGTGTAAAAGACGTGCGTAAAATTCAGTTTATGCCAATGGAACGTCATAATACTGAACTTATCTCTTTGCTCAATAACTTACCCGATGCGGTATTGTCGATCAATTTAAAAGGCACAGTGGATATGGCCAACGAAAGCGCCTTAGCACTGTTGAATAAACCTCAGCAAGATGTCATAGGGCGCTCAGTGGCTCAGCTGTTTCCGGTGCTAAATTTAACTCGTTGGATGGAAGGAGACAAAGCTCCATTACGTGAAGAAGTGGTGCTTGAGGGGCTGGATTATACGATGGAATTAATGCCCGTTTATATCGGTAGCCCAGCGCCAGAAGCCACCTTAGCCAGTACGATGATGATTTTACGAGCGAAGATCGCCAGCAGTACAGACCATAGTCGTTTACCCATGCATAATCCGTTAGGCTTTGAGCATTTTGTCGGGATCTCAAATCGTCATAAGCAGCTGATTAATCAGGCTAAAAAACTGGCCATGTTAGACCAACCTTTACTTATTGAAGGGGAAACTGGCACGGGTAAAGAAATGCTTGCTCGAGCATGCCATCAACGATCACAACGACGATCCGCTCCTTTTTTAGTTCTTAGCTGCGCTTCAATGCCTGATGATGTGGCTGAAACGGAGTTATTTGGACATGCCCCTGGCTCTTTCAATCATCAACAGGGCAACAAAGGGATTTTTGAACAAGCCAATGGTGGTACGGTTTTTTTAGATGAAATCGGTGAAATGAGCCCCCATCTCCAGATCAAGTTATTGCGCTTTTTACAAGACGGTAGGTTTCGTCGCGTTGGTGAAGAGCATGAAATTCATGTTGATGTGAGAGTGATTGCCTCTACCCGTCATAACTTAGCCAAATTGGCCGAAGAGGGTAAATTTCGCGAAGATTTATTCTATCGCCTCAATGTATTAACGCTACCCATTCCATCTTTGCGTGAGCGACCAAGTGATATTCAGCCATTGTTGGATTTATTTGTCACCAAACACTGCTTCAAGTTAGCCATGCCTAAACCAGATTACGCCCCAGGTTTAGTTGATCAACTGACCCAATACCCATGGCCAGGCAATATTCGTCAATTAGATAATGCCGTCTTACGGGCACTGACAGAAGTTGATGACCATCATTTGCAGCTAGCGTTTTTCCATCTGCCAAATGTGGATAGCAGTGCGACAAATTTGGCAGCGATTAATCTTGATGGCTCACTTGATGAGATCATGAAGCATTACGAGTCACAAATTTTAGATAAACTTTATCAATCGTTTCCATCGAGTCGCAAACTGGCTAAACGCTTAAATGTGTCACATACCTCAATCGCGAATAAACTGCGTGATTATGGAATTGGCAAGCGTTAATGGCGAGCGCTAATCTGGGCTTATACGCTAGCAATGACCATTTAGTGGTACGCTGCGCTCAATTGAGCGATGCGCAGCCGCTGACCGATTATTTTGTCACCAATGCAAGTCATTTAAAACCTTGGGAGCCGACACGTGAAGCTGCTTTTTTTGAGCTGAAAGGCTGGCAGCAACGTTTACTTAAATTGGAAGAGTTGCATCGTTTAGCGCTTGGTTATTATTGCGTGATTACCGATCCCGCGGATCAAATAGTGCTAGGCACGATATCTTTTAGTCAACTGACTCGTTTTCCTCTGCACGCTTGCCATGTGGGATACTCATTAGCGCAGCAAGCACAAGGTCAATATATTATGACCCAAGCATTAGATTTAGCCTGTCAGTGGTTATTTAAACAGCAAAACATACATAGAATTATGGCCGCTTATATGCCAGCGAATACTCGTAGTGAGGCGGTATTAAAACGAGTGGGTTTCGTACAAGAAGGTATTGCGAAAGATTATTTATTGATTGATGGCCAATGGCAAGATCACATTCTTACCTCGTTAATTAACTCAGAGTGGCAAGCCGATTTGTCGCGATCAGTTAAGCCAATCGTCAGTTAATATTTCCTAGGGTCTGTTGACCTTTGCCTTTAGAGCGGATTTTTACTTTTCGCCAGCCAGTTGCGCTGGCTTAACATCGAAGGACATTTCATGTCGTATTTGCCTTTGGAGCAGTATTCACGAAAATGGATTTTTACTCATCAATCAATGCCAGTACCAGAGAGTGACTTAGCACAGATAAAACCTATGTCGCCTCAGCGTGCAGCGCAATTTTGGAAAGAAAACATCAGTGCGCAGAGTCCTGATGCTGCGCGACTGAGTTCGCAGGATTGGCCACGTAAAGCCACGAGCTGGCAGCAAGAAATCTCTTGGATGGAAGCATGGGAAGAGGATGATCCTAATTTACCTAGTGCTATTCTTGAGCATATTGATTGGCAAGATGATGTCACTGTGTATTTTTGTTATGAGAAATACAATGTGCTAGAAACCAAGTGGTCAGTATTTAAAAAACATTGGAAAAACTTCTTATTCTATGATGACGGGCCAATTTTAATTGGCCGGCGGCGCAGCCAAGCGCTGTGGTTTGATACCACAGGTTTGGTTCAAATAGGCCAACGTTTGTAGCGTGTCTATACCCTTCCGACTTGAAGCTGCAGGTGTGTTGGCTACGTTCGTTCGCCCCAATCACATAGTCTATCTATGCTCATGGGGACTATGAGAGCCATCCATGGCTCTCACCAAAGGCCAGCCTACGGCTGTTCAAATTTGTTCCAGACAAATTTGTCACTCACTTGCCGCCTACCTGCAACTCCAAGTTGTTTGGGTATAAG
>SLFB01000009.1 GCA_007124475.1 Vibrio sp.
GTATAAGGTTCTAAGGGTTTGAAGTAGACATGCAGACCCAGTAACCGGATTTCACGGCCTTGTTGTCGCTTCAGTATTTCCCTTAACAGCTGGTTGAAATCTTGCTTATCCAAGCTAAGTTGACCATGTTCAATCGTTGTTAGTTGAAAATCAGCAAATTTCATTTTTATCCCCTGCTTAATGATATCTCGTTGCGAATAAGATCGTTGTAAACGTTGCTCAAGTTCAGGAAATAACCCTTGCTCAATCACTTGCCAACACTGCTCAAAGGTTTGAATGTTTTGGCTTAATGTCCGTTCAACACCAACAGACTTTCGCTCTCGTTCAATAATCACAGGACGCTCATCAACACCATGACTTTTTTTCCACAATGAAGCACCTAAACGTCCAAAATCCAGCAACAGCTGCCGATAATCACTACGTTTAATATCTGCACAGACATAAAATCCAGCTTGATGTAGTTTTTCTAAACTCACTTTGCCAACACCAGGGATTTTTCCTAATGGCAGTGAATCGACCATAGATTGAACTTGCTCCGGCCTGATTACGCATAATCCGTCCGGCTTATTAATATCTGAGGCAACTTTGGCAAGAAACTTAACCGGAGCAACACCCGCCGAGGCCGTCAATCGTAATTCATTCCAAATATCGCGACGAATGGCCTCAGCAATAAGCGTAGCACTACCAGAATACGCACTAGCATCAGTCACATCTAGGAAGGCTTCATCGAGTGAAAGAGGTTCAACAATTGCAGTATAACGACGAAAAATCTGCTGAATATGCTGTGAGATAGCCTTATAAACCGACATTCTTCCAGGCACCACGAGTAAATGAGGGCATAGCTTTAATGCCTGTGACGTTGGCATCGCCGAACGAACGCCAAACTGTCGAGCTTCATAATTACAGGTGCTGATCACGCCACGCTGTTTCTCATGGCCTCCTACGGCCAAAGGACGGTGGCAATAGTCAGGATTATCGCGCATTTCTACCGCAGCAAAAAAGCAATCCATATCAATATGAATAATTTTACGAGTCTGCTTATTCACTCTCTATCGCCCCAGGTTACTGTATGGATAACCAGCACATTAAACTTGGCAAATAATGAATAGTCAAATCATATCTATACCACTTGAAGTGACAAATAAGTGGCAAGTGAGTGACAAATTTGTCTGGAACAAATTTGAACAGCCGTAGGCTGGCCTTTGGTGAGAGTCACGGATGTCTCTCATAATTCCCATGAGCATAGATAAACTAGGTGATTGGGACGAAGGAACGTATCCCCCCCCTGCAGCTTCAAGTCGGAAGGGGATAACAATGTTTTACTAAATCAATAACTCAAATGATTAAGCAATACGATCTTTTTCCCATGCGGCTAATCGCTCAGCCCGTGCAGCCGCTCGCGCTTCACGTTTTTTACGGGCATCACAGGGTTCTGGACAGTTACAAACTTTTTCGATGCCTACCGCACCAAGTCCGCCGCAACTTCCTTTAACCACTTTCTTTTGAAAAATATAACCGATGGCCATTGCTGCAATGACCGCTAAAAATACAGCAAACGTGATAAGAAAGGTATTCATCGACATTACTCGCTTTATTATATTATCGTGTTAAATAGGGTTGGAATGCACTAGAGACGAACTCTTGATAACCATCTTCAGTTTTGACAATCATAAAGACAGGTATATGGTGCTGCTCTGCCAACGCCATGGCTTGTTCTTCACCAAGAACCATTAAACCAGTTGATAAACCATCAGCCGTCATACTTGATGGATCCAATACCGTAACGGAAACGACTTTATTATTAATCGGGTAACCCGTTTGAGGATTGATAACATGAGAGTAACGGATACCGTCACGCTCAAAGTAGTTACGATAATCACCTGAAGTGGCAATCGCCATCTCACCAGGCTGAATGATTTCTTGTGCTTGACGTTGCTCAGTATCAGGCTTTTCAATCGCGATCCGCCACGCTATACCCTCTCGGTTCGTGCCTTTCAAGCGCATTTCACCACCAATCTCAACCATGAAATTATCAATATTTAAAGCATTTAAATAGTCCGCAACGACATCAACTCCCCAACCTTTAGCAATCGTAGAGAGATCCACATACAAATTAGGGATCGCTTTACTAACATAATTACCCGATATAGTCAGATGTTCAATCCCTGTTTTAGCTTTACGTTGCGCTAATTTTTCTGGGCTTGGGACTTTATCGCGCCGAGCTTCTGGTCCAAACCCCCAAAGATTAACCAAAGGCCCAACCGTGACATCTAAAGCCCCCAGAGTTAACTCATTAATGCGAATCGCTTCTTTGATGACAGTCGCCGTAGCATCTGAGACAAAAAAAGGCTCATTAGACGAATGTCGATTAAAACGACTCAATTCAGAATCTTCGCGATAAGTCGACATTTGATCATTCACTTCCTCAAGCAGTCGATCAATTTCCGCCTGTACAGCCGCTGGAGATGGCAAATCTTGCTGTTGGAGATACTTAATATTATAAGTTGTACCCATTGTTGGGCCTGTCACATGAACTAACTCAACCGGCTTTTCACAACCGGCGATAAACAACACCGCGATAAATGCAACGAGCCATTTTTTCACTGTCTAATACCTCTCAAAATCAACCATTCTAAAACCAATTGGAGTTGCAGATAGACCTAAACAACTTGGACGTGCAGCTAGACAATCAGTGAATTTGTCCCCATTAGCATAGACAAACTAGATGATTGAAAAAACAAACACAACCAATATCGCTGGCTCTGCAAGCCAGATAGGAATATCTATAATTCCAAGCAGTTTAAGTTTAATTAGCATGGAAAAATAATGGCTGCTTCGTTATCGAAGCAGCCATTATTATCAGCGAGTTAAAAGCTTAACCACCAAAATCATCCAATAAGATATTTTCGTCTTCAACACCAAGATCTTTCAGCATGCTGATAACAGCCGCATTCATCATTGGTGGACCACACATGTAATATTCACAATCTTCTGGTGCTTCATGATCACGTAAATAGTTCTCATATAATACGTTATGAATAAAGCCTGTGTAACCGTCCCAGTTATCTTCTGGCATTGGATCTGACAATGCACAGTGCCAAACAAAGTTCGGGTTTTCCGCTGCTAAACCATCAAAATCTTCTACGTAGAACATTTCACGTTTTGAGCGAGCACCATACCAGAAAGACATCTTACGTTGAGACTTTAGACGCTTAAGTTGGTCAAAGATATGTGAACGCATCGGAGCCATACCAGCACCACCGCCGATAAACACCATCTCTGCGTCAGTATCTTTGGCAAAAAACTCACCAAATGGACCTGAGATAGTACACTTGTCACCTTCTTTCAACGACCAAATGTAAGAAGACATCTGACCTGGTGGTACATCAGGGTTGTTTGGTGGTGGCGTAGCAATACGCACGTTTAGCATAATAACGCCAAACTCTTCTGGGTAGTTAGCCATTGAGTAGGCACGAATAATATCTTCGTCCACTTTAGACTCATAGCGGAACAAATTAAATTTATCCCAATCACCACGGTATTCTTCAGGAATATCAAAATCAGAATACTTGATGTGGTGAGCAGGAGCTTCAATTTGGATATAACCACCCGCTCTAAATGGAACCGATTCACCATCTGGAATACGTAACACAAGCTCTTTAATAAAAGTGGCTTTATTGTCATTCGAGATAACTTCACATTCCCAGCGCTTAACACCAAAAATCTCTTCTGGTAGTTCGATATCCATATCCGTTTTTATTGCTACCTGACAAGCTAGACGCTCACCTTCGCGAGCTTCACCTTTGCTGATATGATCGAGCTCGGTAGGTAAAATATCACCACCACCTGATTTAATTTTAACGCGGCACTGTCCACATGAACCACCGCCACCACAGGCAGAAGATACGAAAATACCCGAACCAGCTAACGCACTGAGTAATTTGCTGCCCGGTTGTGTAATGATGGCTTTATCAGCTTCACCATTAATTGAGATAGTAATGTCACCTGAAGGTACTAACTTAGATTTAGCAAATAAGATCACCAAAACTAACGCTAGAACGATTATGGTAAACATCACGACACCAAGGATAATACTTAGCATTGACTATTCCTTTATTGTTGCGGTCTACCCGACTTACAGTTGAACACCAGAGAAAGACATAAAGCCTAACGCCATTAGACCGACCGTGATAAACGTAATACCTAAGCCACGTAAACCCAGTGGGACATCTGAATATTTCATCTTTTCACGAATACCAGCGAGCGCAACGATAGCTAACATCCAACCGACACCTGAACCAAAGCCATAGACGATGGATTCGGCAAAGTTATAGTCACGTTGCACCATGAACGAAACCCCACCAAAGATGGCACAGTTCACGGTAATCAGTGGCAAGAAAATACCCAGTGCGTTGTACAAGGGTGGAAAAAACCGATCCAACACCATTTCTAAAATCTGTACTAACGCTGCAATGACACCAATGAAGGTAATAAAGTTCAAGAAGCTTAGATCAACACCATCAACTAATGCACCGTCTTTTAAAATAAGGTTATACAACAAGTTGTTTACTGGAACCGCAATGGTCAATACAACAATAACGGCAACACCCAAACCAAAAGAGGTTTTAACTTTTTTCGATACCGCTAGAAATGTACACATTCCTAAGAAGAAAGTTAGTGCTAAGTTCTCAATAAAAATCGAACGAACGAATAAACTAATAAAATGTTCCATTACTCTGCTACTCCTTCGCTTCAACTTGTGCTGGTCTAACTGTACGGATAGCCCAAATCATAAAGCCAATCAGGAAGAATGCCGATGGTGCAAGTAGCATCATACCATTTGGTTGATACCAACCACCATTACTCACCAATGGCAGTACTTCTAAGCCGAATAACTGACCAGAGCCAAATAACTCACGGAAAAACGCCACGGTAATAAGTACAAAACCATAACCTAAACCATTACCAATACCGTCGATTAATGAAGGTAAAGGTTTTGATTTCATCGCGAAAGCTTCCGCACGTCCCATAACGATACAGTTGGTAATGATCAAGCCAACAAATACCGAAAGCTGTTTGGAAATATCGTACAAAAATGCTTTTAGAAATTGGTCCACAACAATAACCAGTGAAGCAATAATAGCCATCTGTACAATGATCCGCACACTGTTTGGGATGTGGTTACGAATAATCGAAACAAACAAGTTAGAGAATGCAGTAACAAAGATAACCGCAAGCGTCATAACAAAAGCTGTTTCTAGCTTAGTTGTTACAGCAAGAGCTGAACACACACCAAGTACTTGTAACGCAATTGGGTTATTGTCCAATACTGGCGCAAACAAGCTTTTTTTCATTTCTTTAGCGTTAGCCATTAGTTAAGGCCTCCGTCACGAACTTTTGCTAGGAAAGGACCAAAACCCTTATCTCCTAACCAGAAGTCAAACGTATGTTGTACACCATTAGCGGTCAGGGTTGCACCGGACAAACCGTCAACACCATGAACAGACCCTTCTGGAGCACCACCTTTATAAACGCGAAGCGCTGGACGATTATTTTCATCAAACAATTGCTTGCCGACAAACTGTTGACGCCATCTTGGGTTTTCTACTTCACCGCCAAGCCCAGGAGTTTCACCTTGCTCATAGTAAGTAATACCCGCAACCGTGTTACCGTCCATTTCAACAGCAACAAACGCATACATCATCGACCACAAACCATTACCATGCATAGGTAGAACGATTTTTGAGTAGCCCTCGACGTCTTTCACCAAATAAACCACACCTAAATTAGAACGACGTAAAATTTTAGCTGGATCTTGATCTGATGACAGACGAATTGAATCACTTGGGTTACGTGATGCTGCACGTTGATCAAAATTAGCTGCATCGGCCTCGACAAATTGCCCTGTAGCAAAATCGATTAAGCGAGGTTCAATATTCGCACTGAATAGATCTTGGATTTCTTGTGCGCTACGCGCTTGAAAACCAGCAACTGAAACAATGTTACTTTGCATATCAAGTAAAGCATTGTTATTTTGTCTGTCTCTCAAGACAATTGCTGATGCTGATACCACAATCGAGCACACTAAGCTCAATGCGATAACGACCAACAGCGTTTTTTTAATGCTATCGTTATTACTTGCCATAGCGTGCTTCTCTCCGTTTAATATTTCTCTCGACTACTAAATTGTCGAACAGAGGTGCAAACAAGTTTGCAAACAGAATCGCCAACATCATACCTTCTGGATAAGCAGGGTTAATGACTCGGATTAACACACACATCGCACCAATTAAGATGCCATATGCCCATTTGCCTTTATTGGTAAAAGCAGCTGAAACTGGGTCAGTTGCCATAAAGAACATACCAAACGCAAAGCCACCTAATA